>NZ_JAOALE010000021.1:0-50497 GCF_047462575.1 Synechococcus sp. 'PEA 65AY6A-5F PE A' | reverse complement strand
AGGGGTACAACAAGGAGCTGGCTAGGCTCAAGACTCACAAGCTGCCGGGGTTTTGATTGCAAAAGCTTGGTCGAATTACGGAAAAAAGAAACCGGCGGATGCGGGATGCAATCCACAAAGCTGCGCGCAAGGTCATTGACTTCTGTTTACACCACTCAATTGGGAGAATCGTCTTTGGTTGGAACAAAGAACAAAAACAAGAATGCGGCTTTAACCAAAACTTTGTTTTCATTCCAACAGGTCGGTTCAAGGAGCGTATTGCGCAATTATGTCAGCATTATGGCATGGAGTTTATTGAGGTAGAGGAGGCGTACAGCTCGCAGGCAAGCTTCCTAGATGGAGATGAGCTACCTAATTATGGTGAAAAACCCGACGGGTGGAGACCCTCTAGGCTGAGGCGAATGCTGCCACCAACCTACTTAAGAAAGTCAGCAGAACCTTGGGGCTTTGCGTGAAGGAACTGTCTAGAGGCGCTTTGACAACGCCGTTACGGGTTCTTTTGTGGACTGCGTAAGAATCCCCCGCCTTTAGGCGGTGGGAGTGTCAATTCTGGCTTTCCCGAACTCCTCTTCTTCCACCAAAATCACCGGGATGGGGCTGGTCTCCAACACCGCTTGCGAAGTGGATCCCAGCAATACTTGCTCCCAGCCGCGCTGGCCCCGCTTGCCCATGACTATATCGGTAACCTGACGCTCCTGGGCTAGGCCCACGATGGTCTCTGCCAAAGGCCCGGAGGCCAGGCAAAATTCGTGGCGAATGTCGGCCAAGAGGCGCTGGGCCAGCTGCCGCAACTGTTCTACTCTCTTCCCCTGCGGCTCGTCGGTAACATGGAGCACAATCACTTCCCCGTCCAGCCGCCGCGCCAGATCCGCTGCCTTGCGCAGCACTGCCTCGGCCAAGGGAGAAGTATCGACGGCTGCCAAGAAGCTCACCTTGCCCTGGCTGCCCACCTTGGTGGGATCCACCTCCCCTTTTTCCAGCAGGCGAGGGGCAAAGACCTGGGTCAGCCAAGCCCCTAGGGGTGCTGTGGCCAGAATCGACAAGGCCGCTATGGCCAGGATGGTCTCTCCGCCAGGGATCCCTTGGGCCAAGGGGATGCCGCCGATGGCCGCCTGCACCGTGGCCTTGGCCATGTTGCCCGGCAGCAAAAAGAGCCGCTCCCGCCAGTTCCAGTTGCTCCCTACCGTGGAAAGCCACCAGCCCAGGCCCCGGCCCAACAGCAGGCTCAGGGTCAAAAGCAGCAAGCCGGGCAAGAGCAGGGATCCCAGTACCTGCAGATCCAAAGAGGCCCCCAGCAGGACAAACAGCACGATCTCCGCCACCGTCCAGAGGGCGTCGAACCCAAGCCGCAGCCGCCGCGCCAGCGGCCCATCCAGTTGGACGAGAAAAAACCCCAGGGCCATCACCGCCGGGTAGCCGGAAAAATAGGGCCACACCTGCGACGCCAACACCAGGCCCAGCGCCAGGCAGGCTGCCAGCAACACCTCTTGCGTGCTGTTGCGCGTCCAGTTCTGCTGCACCAGGAGCGCCACCAAAAGCCGCGCCCCCAGGTAGCCGATGGCCACCCCCAGCAGGATCTCCATCCCCACCTGGAACGGCAGCCACTGCAGCGGCGACAGCTCCAGGCCGAACAGGCGAAGGCCCTCTGGAGATCCCTGCCCCAAAAAGCTCAGCAACAGGCTAAAGCCCAACAGCAGCAGCACGTCGGAAAGGGCGCTGCCGGTCAAAATGGCGTCCGGGATCCCTTTGGCCACCCCCCAGCCCAAGCTCTTGAGGCGCAACATCCCCGGCACGATCACCGCTGGCGACTCCGCCCCGATTACACAGCCCAAAAGCAGCCCCGTCGCCCAGTCCAACCCCAGGATCCAGCGGCTCAAGAGCGCCACCGCCAGCGCCTCACAGGCTGCCGGCAAAAACCCCAGCCGCAGCGCCACGGATCCCTGCTGGGCCAGCTTTTCCCGATCCAGCCCCAGCCCGGCCTTCATCAGGATAATCGTGACGGCCACCAAGCGCAGATCCCCGGCTGCCGCCAACAGCTCTGGGGACAAGACCTCTTGCAACAGGATCCCGACCAGGATCATCCCCACTAGCGGCGGCATTCCCAGCCGGCCCAGGATCTGGCCGACAAAAAAGCCCATCCCCAAGATCCACAGCCAACTGCCCAGCATCAACAAAACCTCTCTCCTCGCCGTCCGCGTGTTGAAGGGCAGCCCAGGGAGAAAAAGCCGTTCGCGTTTCTGCGGGGTGAGAACTCAACATCAAAGACTCCCACCCCCTGGATCTGCCCAGAAGAGTAGGAGTCATCAGCCCCAGCTCTAAGTCTTAGAGAAACTTTATCCCTAGGATCTGCCTGAGGCGGTTGCGGCGAACCCCATCGCCCGTTGCCGGGAAGGACCAAGCAGCCTGCCCGCAACACATGTGCCCCTTACCATATCACGCCCCATCTTCCACCGCAACCAAGCGATAGGGGTGATGGGAACGGCCAATGGAGCCATAGAAATCGCTGCAGACATTGTGGGTAAAGCGATCGCTGAGGCCGCGGGTAACCTGCTGCACCACCTGGCTGCCCACTTTCTGAACCAACTTGCGCGGCAGAACCTGCAAAAACTTGGGCAAATGCAGCCGGATATTCAGCTGGAGATCCCAGTGGACGCGGGTGGTGGCCAGGGATCCCGGTAGTTCTTCCAGCCGGAAGCTGGCCCGACAATCCACCCAGTAGGGCAGGGCGGCATCCCCCGGCAGCTCAATGGAAGTCAGCCGAAACAGGTAATCTTCCTCTGGCCAGATCTTCACCCCAAAGCTGGGCTCCAGCTCAAACCCTAGGCCGCCCATGCGGAAGAACTGCAGCCTGTAGGTTTCAGCAGAGAGGGGCTCCACTCGCAACGGCTGGAAGCAGCGCTGGATCCACTGGCCATGGCCGCGCAGGTAACGGGCCAACGTCTCCCGATCGGTTTCCAGATCCACCTGGCCCCGTCGCCCGGCCTGCAACTCCAAGGGGGTCTTAGCTGGGGGCTGATCCATCTCCTCCAAAAGCGGCTCCCCTCCCTTGGACAGAGCACCTTCACTGAGGGGAACGGCGGGCTTGGAGCTGGCGATAGACATCCCGAATATCCACCTGATGATGAGCAAGAGCCACGAGGCAGTGGTACCAGAGATCCGCCACCTCGCGGGCCAGGGCTGCCTTGTCTCCCTCTTTTGCCGCCATCACCACTTCAGCCGTCTCCTCGCCGAGTTTTTTCAGGATGGCGTTGTCTCCCTTGGCCAGCAGGCTGCTGGTGTAGGAATCGGGCCGGGGATCCGCCTGGCGGGCCTTGACCACGGCAAACACCTGCGACAGGGTATCGGCGGCCGGCATGGGATCCCCTTCCTTCTCGGGGAGAGTGCGGAAGAAGCAGCTTCGCGCCCCTGTGTGGCAGGCCGCCTCTCCCACCTGCTCCACCAAGATAACCAGCGCGTCGCTGTCGCAGTCGTAGCGGATTTGCTTGACCCACTGCACGTGGCCAGAAGTTTCCCCCTTGGGCCACAGCGCCTGGCGGGAGCGGCTCCAGAACCAGGTGCGGCCCGTTTCCAAAGTTTTCTGCAGGGACTCCCGGTTCATCCAGGCCACCATCAGCACCGTCCCATCCAGGTAGTCCTGCACGATGGCCGGGATCAAACCCTGTTCGTTGTAGCTGAGGTTGTCTAGATGGGCGATCTCCGCCGGCAGAAGAGTGCGGGGCAGATTTGCTGAAGCAAGAGAGGCCGAAGCAACAACCATCAAAGGCGGCAGAAAATCAGAAAGGTTAAAGATTCCTGAAAGCAGGATAGCAGAACTCGCCCCAGAAAGGATATCTCTCACTCCCCCCAGATCCCAACCCCGCTCGGCCACTTTCACGCGCAACAGTCGCGACCAGCCTGGCTTCTGCCGGGAGAAACTTCACCCTGCAAACCAGGGGGGCCTAGCCTGGCTTTGGCCTCAGCTTGAGGTTAAATCGCTGCGCTCACCAACTCTTTGCAGCTATGGCTGTGGGGAGTATGTCAATCCAGAGCCGCTCTCGGCAGCAGCTTCCGGGTCGGCTTGCGCTCCAGAGGCCAAGTTGGCCGCTCCAGACGGGTATCCACCAACACAGAGGCTGGGGCGAGATTAACCCGCTCCAGTAAGCGTTGCAGCAGTTGAGCATCGATGGCATCCACCCTAAGGACTCCGTCCCACGGACGCGATCGGGACAGGGTTGCCGTTCCCGCCACCAGGGGAGTGGGGGTTGTTTGCGGGGATCCCGTCTCACCGCCCCCAGCTAAGGACTCCGTCCCGCTGACGCGATCGGTCAACAGCAACTCTGCCACTGCCTGGGCCACCTCATTGCCATACACCCCATCGGGGCCAGAGGGGAGCAGATCCAGCCGTCCCTGCTGAGCGGCCAGGCGGCTTAAGCCCAGTTGCACCGCCACCACGGCCGGGCCCCGCTCCCCCCGCTTGAGGGTGCGCTGGCCGGCCAGGATGCTCTCCAGCTGCGCCTTGGCCACTTCCTGGTCGCCGCTGGGGAGCAACTGCACCAGCCCCTCCAGCCGGCTGCCGGGAGAGTTGGCGCTTGCCTGCTGCTGGGGATCCTCCCTCCACAAACGGGTTAGGTCGTAGAGCAAAATGGCATGGGGCACCGGGCGGCTGGGCTGGTTGGGGCCGGCATGGCCAGTGGCCAGAATTTCTCCTCGGTAAACCAACGAAGTGCTAAAGCCAGAGTCCAGCAGCACCGCCTCGCGGATCCCGATTTTGGGCAATAGGCTAGCCAGGATGGCGGCGTTGACGTGGGTTTTGGTAACTCCGATTACCACCTGATCCTGGTCGTCCACCCCAAAAAAGGCGCGGGGTCGGAACTCGGCGGCGCTAGAGAGGCGAAACGAGTCAATCTCCGCTGGCGAAAGGGCCCGGCCATCCTTGACCAGCCACAAGCCCGCCACAAACAGGTCCGTGACATCCGGCATGAGCTGGCGAAGGTTGTCGAGCTGAGTCATCGTGTCGGGATCAAAAGGCACAAAGCGCAGCCGATCCCTGCCCAGCAGCACCAGGGGGCGACCGCGCACCACCTTGTCGTCTTCGGGGCGACCGGGGATGAACGTCTTGTGGTTGGCGGCCATCACCGGTCCCACCATGACGTTGCTGGCGGAGTTGATCCAAGGAATGGAGAAGAAGCTGCCGTTGATGCCGGCATCGGCCTGGTAGCGCTGGGCCAAGGTTCTCACCTCGTAGCGCCGCTCCGCGTGCACCGTGGCTGCCCGTCCGCCGCGGATGGTGAGGATCCTCACCCCGTCAATGACCTCATCGGTCGGGGCCAGGGGCTGAGTCACATCCAGCCAGTAGTCGGGGCTGCGGCTGAGGGTGAAGGTGCGGGCGCCGATGATGGCCTCGGTGATGCGAAACTGGTTAAAGCGCCGTACCTCCAGCAAGTTGGGCGACTGTCCCGTAAAGCCGGGATCCATCGTAAAGGCCATCCAGTAACCCGCCTCGGCCAGGTATTGCTTTACCCGCTCGTCCCGATTGCCTTCCGGATAGGCGAAGTAGTGGATGGGGTGGCCCAGCTCCTCTTCCAGCTTGGTCTTGCAGTCAAACACCTCTCGCCGCAGGCGGGCATCGTCTAGCACCCGTAGGTCAGGGGGATGGTTGACGGTGTGGGCAGCAAAGTCGATCAACCCGCTGGCATCCATCTCCCGCATCTGATCCCAGGTGAAGTGATCTTTGCTGGTGGGCACGCCGACAAAGCCGGTCTGCACAAAGTAGGTGGCGGGGTAGTTGTACTCCTTCAAAAGCGGGTAGGCGTTTTCGTAAAGCCCAAGGTAGGCGTCGTCAAAGGTGAGCAAAATGGCCTTTTCCGGCAAGGGATCCCCATCTCGCAGGTGTTTGTAAAGCTGGTCGATGTGGATGGGAATCAGCCCCGCCTGCTTGATGGCTTCAAAGTGCTGTCGCAGCTCCGCCGCCGTGGTGTCAAACCAAACCTCTTTGCGGCCGGCCACCACATCGTGATACATGATGGCGGGCACGTAGGAGAGGCTGGCCAAGGGATCCAACGCAAAGGGATCCCGCTGCAGTTGCGGCTGTTGGGGGAGGGGCGGGCGCTGTCGGGCTGCCTTGGCCTCGGCCCGAGGCGCTGGCAACTCGGCTGGGGGTGGCAGCAGCCCCGACAGGCGGCTCACCCAACCAGGATGGGCAGTGGCCCAGGCCACCAGGGCTCCCGTCCCAAATCCCAGCACTGTGGTCAACAAAGCCAAGAAGCGGAGCAGCCGGAAGCGCAACTGGGTTGGCGGTCGCTGCGCAGAGCTAGAAAGACTTCGGCCCAGGAAGGGGGATCCCCTTTTTGCCCTAGGAACTGGATGGCCGCCCCGGCGCGTCGGCGGCTGTCGAGACGTCATGTCCTCCTCCTCACCGGCAAAACCAACGTCAGCCTACCACCCCCATCTCCTGGTTGGGGATAGGGAAGCCCTTGCCCGTGGTTCCCTCCAAAACGCCCAGGGATCCCTTTCCTCGCCCAGGTAGCACCCCAGCCCATAGAAGTGGCAGCAGAGCCAAAGCCCACCGCCCCAGATGCCTTCCAGGCAAGTTAGTCGAGGTTGCTCAACAAATTGGACTCCGTAATGCTGACGATCTTGCCCCCCCTTTGGGTAATCCGCTTTACTTCTTGAGAAAGGCGGCTGAAGGGCACTTTGTACTCGACAACGCTTTTGCGCACGCCCCCTCCCACCAGACCGGCTACCTTGATGGTGAAGATCTTGCCGCTGTTGGGCAGGGACGAGGCTGCCGAAGGGGCAACCTGAGCAGGTTTGGTCGCTGGAGCCGCTTCCGCTTGCGGTGCAGCGGCACTCTCCCGCTCCAGAAGCAGCCGCCAACTGCGAGGATAGGCGGGAGCCAGACGATAAACCACCTTGTAAGAGCCGGTTACATGGTCATCTTCCGACTCCACCCTCACCACTGTTCCTGCTGGGATATCCAGTTTGGCGCCCTTGGACATGATTTTAATTCCAGGCCAATTGGTGGGCACATCCGTCAGCAGCTCAACTTCAAAGGACTGATCCCCCAACAACAACTTGGCCATGTGAATAACTCCGTTTTGCTCATCAGCAGGCGGCAGCCGAAGATCTGTGGCCGACCACGGCTTCACCGCTAGACATTTTACCGTTGCGGCTGCACCCCCTGAAGCTTCCCGCCGGCATCTGTCATCGAAAGTGGGTTTGTTGTAGATTTGTTAAGAAGTTGTAGTTGTCCCGAAGGTGGAGGGATCCCTATGCTGAGTGTGGCTCTGTCCGATCTGTCGGCAACTTCGGAGAGGTTGACGGCTGCCTTGCAGCCGGTGGCCCAGTTTTTTGCCGGCTTCAACCTGCCCCAGCCAATCGTGCAATGGGGACATCCTTTGATGATGGGCATTGTGGTAGTGGTCATGGGCAGCTTTGTCGGCCTGACCGGCTGGCGGGGGCGGGTCTTGCGCCTAGCAGCCGAGGGATCCCTGCCGGAATCGGCCCAAAAGCCGCTTTGGGATCACCGCAAGCTGGCCCCTTGGATGGCCACCTTCATTGCCCTAGGCTACACCGGCGGCCTTCTCTCCTTGGTCATGCAGGGCCAGCCCCTGCTGAGCAGCCCCCATTTTTGGACGGGATCCCTGGTGTTGCTGCTGTTGGCAGCCAACGGTGCCCTGTCCCTAAGTGGCTTTGGGGGCAACCGCGAGGCCCTGCGCACCACCCATGCCTACTTAGGCAGCCTCATCCTCTGCGTGCTCTTCGCCCATGCTTTGCTGGGACTGAAGCTGGGCCTATCTCTGTAGGCGATCCCGGCTTTCTTCCTTCCAGTGCCTGGGGTGGGGGCGTTGCTCAGCGAAGTAAGCAGAACCTTAGGGCTTTGCCCTAGAGAACTGTGTAGGGGCGTCTTGACAACGACTTGATGAGTCCGCTTGTGGACTGCGTAGGAATCCCCCGACTTTAGTCGGGGGAGTGTTTCGGGACAAAGAGACGGCCCCAGAAGTTGTAGCCGAGGGATTTTTCTGGAACTTCAAGGGAGATGAGGCTCTGTTCCCGCTGGTTTCCGAAGCCTAACGAATTCGTCTAGCCCACTTTTCAATCCCCTACTTCCAGTTCATACCTCCCTGGCGGAACCTCTGCCCTACCAGATTAGCGCCGTCTATGAAAAAATGCTGACGCGGCAGCCGCTGCGCTTTTTGCTGGCTGAAGATCCCGGCGCCGGCAAGAGAGTTATGGCGGGGCTCTTGATTCGCGGCAATCTGCACCGTTGTCTCATTGTCTGTCCTGGCAGCCTAGTGCTGCAGCGGATTGAAGCTGCGCGAACGGGAAATTTGTTTCAAGAGATCCCTTTGCTGATTGCCCGGCTGGATAAACTGAGCCGAGATGAGGCGCTGCAAGAAAAGCTGAAGGCAACAGATTGGGATTTGATTGCTGTCAATGAGGCTCACAAGCTCTCGGCCTCTTTTTTCGGCGGAGAAGTCAAGGAAACCAAGCGCTATAAGCTAGGTAAGTTGCTCTCCCAGCTAACGCGCCATTTCTTGCTAATGACAGCTACCTCCCACAATGGTAGGGAAGAGGATTTTCAGCTCTTCCTAGCCCTTCCGGGCGGGGATCGCTTTGAGGGAAGATTCTCAAGAAAGTGATGGCAATTATTGCGGAACAACCAGACTTCTACCTGTGGCAGTATCAAGAACTCTTGCGGGAGGGCTTAGCGATTGATGTGAGTACCGTCACGATACACAATCTCTTGAAAAAGCAAGGAATGACTCTAAAAAAAGACTTACCGCAGTGCGAGAGACCAAGAAGAAGAGGTGCAAAGAGAACGACTAGCTTATAGTCAAGAAGTCAGGGATATTCCAGCGGAGGATTTGATTGCCCTCGACCAGACAGGGGTGTGGGAGGGAATGAAACGGGGAGTAGCTCGGAAAAGAGGGCCTATGAGCAGGAGACAGGCACTGGCTAGAGCAGTTCTGGGCGGCTTAGCTTGTGTCGGCTTAGGTTTTGGGTGTGGTCGCGGCCCTTGGCTGCGCCAGTTGGGCACCCCTTCCTCTGACGAAGCCCGCGCCATCGCGATTGATGCCCAGGGAAATGTTTGGGTGGCAGGGGTAACCGAGGGAAACTTTTTTGGCCAAAGCTCGGCGGGGAGCAGCGATGTTTTCTTGCGCAAGTACACAAGAGGATAGCTTGGTAGCCCCGTACTTGAGTGCGGGGCGGAAAAGCCCTTGAGCAACTTTAGTTGCTTCTTTGTTATAGTTAGTACAGAGCTTCTCCAGGAAAACAACCTACTGCGGTGCAAAACCCGCGCGGCAATAACTAACCTGGAGGAACTTAAGTCCGAAGTAAGCAGAACTTTGAGGTTATGCCTCAAAGGACTGTCTAGGGGCGTCTTGACAGCGCCTTCGCGAGTCCATTTTGGGCTGCGTAAGAATCCCCTGGGTGGGAGTGTCAACCAGGGAACTTTCCCCGGCCAGACCAGCGCCGGCGGGCAGGCTGCTTTTGTGCTTAAGTACGGTCGCTAAGCTGAGGTGTACGCTGAGGAGAAGTTACTGGCGGAGCGCTTGGCGCTGGCTCTATGCATCGGATAGCCGCTTTGCCAGGGGGATGGGATCCTTCGCAAGGCGGGGTCGTTTTCCTGGAGCAGGATCCGGCCCCCATCGTTGTCCTGTCGGCAGCCGACACGGATCTGACGGCCTTGAGCGCGGCGATGCGGCTGCTGCCGGCTGATTTTCCAGCGGTGCGGGCGGCCAATTTGCTGCAGTTGCAACAGCCCCTGAGCATCGACGACTACGCCGAGAAAGTGTTGCGGTGGGCCCAGGTGGTGCTCCTTCGCCTTTTGGGGGGAAGGGCCTACTGGAGCTATGGCCTGGAGGTGGCCAAAGAGGTAGCGGCAGCAGCGGGATCCACCCTGATTGTGATCCCTGGGGATGACCGCCCCGACTGGGATTTGGTCAGCCACTCCACCGTGCCCCTAGCGGTGGCAGACCGGGTGTGGCAGTACTGGCTGGAAGGGGGGGCGGCCAATGTGGCGGCCTGCTTGAAACTCTTGGCCAGGGAGTTCCTGGGGCAGGAGTACGCCGTGCCGGAGCCGCAGGTGCTGCCCCGCCTGGGGATCTACCATCCCCCCCTGCCCAGGGATCCCCACGCCCCCAAGGTGGGGATCCTGCTCTACCGGGCCCATGTTTTGGCGGGGAATACGCAGCCCATAGATGCCCTGGCCGAAGCCCTGCAGGAGCGGGGGTTGCAGCCGCTGTGTCTTTATACCTACAGCCTGCAGGAGCCGGACTTGCCCCAGGCCATGCGGGAGCACTTCGGCGGCCAAATTGAACTTTTGTTGAACACCACCAGTTTTTCCCTCGCTCGGCTGGAGAGCGAGCAGCCCGATGTTCGCCTTTGGCAGGAGCTGGATGTGCCGGTTGTGCAGGTGGTCTTGAGCAGCGGGTCGCGGGAGCGCTGGGAGAACGCCACGCGAGGCTTGGGGGCGCGGGATCTGGCCATGAACGTGGTGCTGCCAGAGGTGGACGGGCGCATCCTCAGCCGGGCCATCTCGTTCAAGACGGTTCAACAGTGGGATCCCCACCTGCAGACGGAGATCATGGCCTATGAGGCCGTGCCGGATCGGGTGGCGTTTGTGGCCGAGCTGGCGGCCAACTGGGTAAAGCTGCGGCGCACCCCTGCCGAGCAGCGCCGTCTGGCCTTGATTTTGGCCAACTACCCCAGCCGGGATGGGCGGCTGGCCAATGGGGTAGGGTTGGATACACCGGCAAGCTGCGTCGAGATCCTCAAAGCCCTGGCGCAAGCCGGCTACCGCGCCTGTCCACTGCCCCAGAGCGGAGATGAGCTCATCCGCTGGCTAACCCAGGGCCAAACCTATGATCCGCTGGGATCCCTACGCCCGGCGCGGCAGGTGCTGCCGGCTGCCCTCTATCGGGAGTGGTTTGCCCAGTTGCCTGCCGCTGTCCAAGGCGATCTGCTGCGGCAGTGGGGGGATCCGCCTGCCCACGACATCCCCATTGTCGGCCTGCAGTTGGAGCACGTTTTTGTCGGGATCCAGCCGCCGCGGGGCTACGACCGGGATCCCTCTTTGAACTACCACGCTCCGGATCTGGTGCCACCCCACGAGTACCTGGCCTTTTACCTGTGGCTGCGCCAGGTGTTCGGCGTCCACGCGGTGGTGCATGTGGGCAAGCACGGCAACCTGGAGTGGCTGCCCGGCAAGGGATCCGCCCTTTCCGCCACCTGCTACCCAGAAATTGCCCTAGGGCCTCTGCCCCACTTCTATCCTTTCATCGTCAACGACCCCGGCGAAGGATCCCAGGCCAAGCGGCGGGCCCAAGCGGTGATCCTCGACCACCTCACCCCGCCCCTGACCCGCGCCGAGCTCTACGGCCCCTTGGCAGAGTTGGAGCGGCTGATGGACGAGTACTACGAGGCCCAGCAGATGGATCCGGGCCGCTGCCCCCTGATTCGCGCCCAGATCCAAGAGCTGGTTCGCCGAGAGCAGCTGGACTGGCAGTTCAACCTGGAGAAAGAGGAAGACTGGGGCCGCCTCGATGGCTACCTCTGCGAGCTCAAAGAATCCCAGATCCGGGATGGGCTGCACATTTTTGGCCGCACCCCCACTGGCGAGCAACTGGTGGATCTCCTGTTGGCCCTGGCCCGCTACCCGGGCGCTGGCCAGTTGGGCCTCACCCAGGCCATTGCCCGCGATTGGGGATGGGACTGGGATCCCCTAGCCGTTGACCTGACAGAGCCCTGGCCGGACAAACCGCCGGCTTAGTTGCAAGAAAAGGCTCGTTGTCTCGATCCCCAACCCCCCTCTCCCTCTGGGAGAGGGGCCGGGGGTGAGGGGTTGACGTTTTAATAGCGAGTTAATAGCGAGATTGGAAGTTGCGCCGCCGCTCGCCGCCGTTACCAGAGCGGAAACCGGAGGTGGGGCGTTCTTCCCGCGGGCGAGCCTTGTTGACCTTGAGGTCGCGGCCCATCCATTCCGCGCCATCCAGAGCGGCAATGGCAGCCTGCTCTTCGGCCTCAGAGCTCATTTCCACAAACCCAAAGCCGCGGATGCGGCCCGTCTCGCGGTCGGTGGGGATCTGCACCCGCTTCACAGAACCGTACTCGGCAAACACAGCGGTCAACTCCGCTTCCGTCACCTTAAAGGAAAGGTTACCTACATAAATCGACATCGACGATCTCCGAAAGAGAGAGGAACAAGCGAGATATTCGGAGAGCCGTCTGCCAATACAAAACGTGAAAACCCGTCCAGACCGGAAGAACCGAACGCTACAACCGACATTTATCTCGAGCTAAGCCTTATCGTAACACAGAGATGGGGAATGGCCACTGCAATTTCGCAAAAATAGCCGGTGCCATTAAGCTCGAGGCTACGAAAGTCGGCTGCCCAGGGCAAGAGCCGCCAAGGAGAGCGCTCCCCACTGCTCTAGCCCAACTTTTCCATGCGGGCTTGCAAAAGCTGCATCTGGGCCTCCAGCTCCGCCAGTTGCTCGCGGCTGGCCTGCACCACTTCGGGGTTGGCCCGGCTGAGGAAATTGGGGTTCTCCAGGCGGGCGCGGATCCCTTGGGCTTCTTTTTCCAGCTTGGCCAGATCTTTTTGCACCTTGGCCCGCAGCGCCTCCACATCCACCAGCCCTGCCAGGGGCACCAGCACCTGCACTGTGCCCACTACGGCAGCCGCCACCTGCTTGGGATCCCTGGCCAGGGATCCCGTGATTTCTAAGGACTCCACCTTGGCCAGCTCGCGGATGTAGGCCTGGGCGGTGGTGAGGATCCGCTGCTCGTCCGGATCGGCGGTAACCAGAAAGGCGGCGATGGTCTGATGCGGCTTAAGGCCAGCCTCTGCCCGCAGGTTGCGCAGGCTGCTGATGGTCTGGATCACCAGGCCAAACTCCCGCTCCAGTTGCGGGTTAACCCAGCTGGGGTCGGGGGTGGGATAGGGCTGGACGGAGATGGAGGTGGCTTGGTTGGCCTGGGTGAGGAGCTGCCAGACTTCTTCGGTGATATGGGGCATCCAGGGGTGCAGCAGCCGGAGGATGGTCTCCAGCACGCTGGCCAACACCTGCTGTGCCGTGCGCTTGGAAGCGAGGTCTTCTCCCCGCAGCCGAGGTTTAGCCAGCTCGATGTACCAGTCACAAAAGTCGTCCCAAATTAGGGAATACAGAAGCCGCGCCCCCTCGCCCAGGCCGTAGGCTTCTAGCTCTTCAATAACCTGGGTGGCCGTGGAGTGCAGCCGCGACAGGATCCAGCGATCGGCCAGCTCCAGCGCTTCCGGGACAGGGGATCCCAGTTGGGCGGGGGTTTGCCCCTCTAGGTTCAGCAGCACAAAGCGGGAGGCGTTCCAGATCTTGTTGGCAAAGTTGCGGGCCGCCTCGACGCTGGCGCTCTCGCCAGTCTTGCGGTCGTAGGCCAGGCGGATATCCTGGCCGGCCCCCACCACTTCTTTAACCAAAGCGTAGCGCAGGGCGTCGGTGCCGTACTTGTCCAAAAGCTCGATGGGATCGATGCCGTTGCCCTTGGACTTGGACATTTTCGCCCCGTGCTCGTCCCGCACCAGGCCGTTGATGTAGACATCTTTGAAGGGGATCTGGCCGGTAAACTGCACTCCCATCATGGCCATACGGGCCACCCAGAAGAAGATGATGTCGAAGCCCGTAGACATCAGGGAGGTGGGGTAGTAGCGCTTGAAGTCCTCCGTCTCCTCCGGCCAGCCCAGCGTGGAAAAAGGCCACAGCGCCGAGCTAAACCAGGTGTCCAACACATCGGGATCCCGCTCCAGCCGCTCCACGTCGGGGCCGAACTTCTCCCGCGCCTTGGCCCACGCCTCTTCGGCGTTGCGGGCCACCACAAAAGCCTGCGGATCCTCAGGGAGCTGGCCGTCGATGACCGGATACCAGGCCGGGATCTGGTGCCCCCACCACAGTTGCCGCGAGATACACCAGGGGCGCAGCTTCTCCAGCCAGCCCGTGTAAACCTTGGTCCAGCGCTCCGGAATAAAGCGGGGGTTGTGGTGTTCCCGCTCCTCCTGCAAGCAGCGGGCCGCCATCCCGGAAACATCGCAAAACCACTGAATGGAGAGCAGCGGCTCAATGGGCACACCCCCGCGGTCGCTGTAGGGCACGCTGTGGGTGTACTCCTCCACCTTCTCCAGCAGGCCGTGCTCAGCAAACCACTGCACCACCTTCTCGCGGGCCACAAAGCGATCCAGGCCGGTGAAGGGATCCCCGTTCTCGTTGAGGGTGCCGTCCTTGTTGAGAATGTTGATCAAGGGCAACTGGTGGCGCCGGCCCATCTCAAAGTCGTTGGGGTCGTGGGCCGGGGTGACCTTGACGCAGCCAGACCCAAAGGTGGGATCCACATACTCGTCGGCAATGATGGGGATAAGGCGATCCTTGATGGGCAGCCGCACAAACTGGCCGATGAGATGGCGGTAGCGCTCGTCTTGGGGGTGGACCGCCACGGCTGTATCCCCCAGCATCGTCTCCGGGCGGGTGGTGGCCACCACCAGGTACTGGCCGGGATCGGCGGCCAAGGGGTAGCGGAAATGCCAGAGGTGGCCCTTGACCTCTTTGTTGTCCACCTCGATGTCGGAGACTGCTGACTGGGTGGCCGGACACCAGTTGACCAAATACTCGCCCCGATAGATCAGCCCTGCTTCGTAGAGGCGGACAAAGGCTTCCGTAACTGCCCGGCTCAGGCCCTCGTCGAGGGTAAAGCGATCCCGCGTCCAGTCCAGCGACAGGCCCAGCCGCCGCAGTTGGCTTTTGATGGTGCCCTGGGATTGCTCCTTCCAGGCCCAGGCCCGCTCCAGAAAAGCCTCGCGGCCCAGCTCAAAGCGGCTCTTGCCCTCCTGGCGCAGTTGGTTTTCCAGGATGGTGTGCACGGCAATGCTGGCATGATCCGTGCCCGGCAGCCAGAGGACGTTGTAGCCGCGCATGCGCTTGTAGCGCACCACCACATCGGGCAGGGTAAAGGCAAAGGCATGGCCCATGTGTAGGCTGCCGGTGACATTGGGCGGGGGCAGCACCATGCTGAAGGCTTCTCCCGGCGCCTTGGGATCCGCTACGTAAAACCCCTTTTCCTCCCAAAAGCGCTGCCACTTCGGCTCGGTCTCAAAGGGGTTGTACTGGCTGGGCAGGTTGACAGAGGAAATTGCAGCAGTCATGGGGAGAATAGGCCAACGGCTGAGAAGGATGAATCACTTTGATGAATCATTTTATAGAGTAGCAGTTCAACCCTTTGCCCTTCGGGGTAGAGTGGCCCATCGGTCTTGACCCCGATCACACGGCTAGAGAGGGATTTCGAGCTAGGGTACTACCATCCTCAGCTTTGGGTACGGCGTTATGTCCAGATCATTGACGGCAACGGTCCTGATGGCTCTGATGGCTCTATCCCCTGGGATCCCTGCCTTGGCGCAACAGGACTGGAAGAGATCAGAGAGAGACATCCTACTTTGTCGTGGGGAGCCTTTTGAACCAGGCTCTCTGGCAGGTTATGAAGCTTGCTTCAGTGCTCGCCTTCATCCGGATGAACAATCCTGGCCGCCTTCACTACCCCTGATAGGCCTGTATTTTACCCCGCACTCTGACTACTCTTTTTGCTTTGTAGGTGCAGGAAAGCCCGGTAGCCTGGAGGCAATTCTCGTCGGTCGAAGTGGAGAGTTCGTGTTTGGCCTAGAGCGCCCTCTGGCCCCTTCTGAACTAGAAGTAGAAACCCCCCAGATTATCCAGCGAAAAGCCCGCATTCTCGAGGTAGAGGTAGACAAACATCACACTTTCAGTATCAGCCAACTGGTGGTTTACGACGAAACCGAGTTGAACTTGGAGGGGTTCGTGCCTGTGACTGCGCCTCCAGGGTACCTCATTTTGCCGGACGAGTCTTTAGAGGCTCCCCAGTGCCAAGCCATTTTGAATTGAGGACTCCTCCACTTGTAACTGGTGTGCGTTCTTGGGTTTTGGCAGGCTTACGAGATGGCTCTAGAGCCCAGAGTAAGCGTTGAGCCATTCCATGAAGTAAAACACCAGTGGCGCGGTGAACACATAGCTGTCTCCCCGATCCAAGATGCCACCGTGGCCGGGAATGAGATCCCCGGAATCTTTCACCCCTGCATCCCGTTTCATCAGAGATTCTGTGAGATCTCCCAGCAGGCTGGTTAACCCAATCAAAAACCCCAGAATGCCCCCACTCAACCAGCTCCACGGCCAGCCCAGGTAATAGGCTCCAACCACCGCAAGGGTCATGCTGGCGGCAATCCCGGCTACCGCCCCTTCCACCGTCTTTTTCGGGCTGAGGATGGAGAGCTTGGTGCGCCCAAAGGCCCGACCACACAGGTAGGCCCCTACATCTGCGGCGATCACGCAGCCAATGGCCAACAGCGTAATCCATAGCCCTTCGCCAATGCCCTTGGATAAAGACAAAGCCCTGACCCGAATCCAAAAACTGGGCAGCAGAGCACAGTAAAACAGTCCCAAAATTGAGGTGGCAATATCGGCAATGGTGGCCACCTTGGGCTTAAAGAGCAAATAAAAACAGATGATGGATCCCGCCACAATAAAAGCAGGGCTCGTCCATTCCGGTTTGACCTGCTGTAAAACAACCAGCACCTGGCTGGAAAACATGGTGGTGCGCATGGCCGGCGCATTGCCTTTGGCTTGCACCAAGCGAAAAAACTCCAACTGGGCCAAAAAAATGATTAGCCCAATGGCTGCAGTAAAATACCAGCCCCCTAGCAGGGTGACCGCCAACGCAAACAACACCGCCGCAAAACCGCTAACCCAACGGGCTCCCATGGGCGCACCCCGTCACGTTGGCTGGCCAAATGCCTCTTGCCCCCGGCTCCAGCAGATCGACGTCCAAGCCGAGAGCAGAAGAAACCCCCCCTCTGGTGTTCAAGATTCGCGTCTGCGGGACGAAGTCTTGATGCGGCTGCTGCAATGGAAACGCCTCTTGCCCTAGCCTTTCAGTTTAACTCCCTTGGCCTCAGGACAACCGCTCTTGGCTCTGCAGGATGGGATTTCCGAGAAGGTGGCAGGCAGACTCCAGCAGGTGAGACTCGAGCATGAGATAATGGGCAAACTGCAAAGCTCACAGCTGACCGCCTGAGATACTCCTAATTCGTTGCACTGCAGCATGGTTCAAGAACTCACTTCGCGCTCCACGACTGCTCGCATTTCTGCCGAAGAGGCTCGTCTTCTCTATGAAGACATGGTGCTGGGCCGCCTGTTTGAGGACAAGTGCGCCGAAATGTACTACAAGGGCAAGATGTTCGGCTTTGTGCACCTGTACAACGGGCAGGAAGCCGTCTCCACGGGGGTGATCAAGGCGCTCAAGCCCACCGACTACGTCTGCAGCACCTACCGGGATCACGTGCATGCCCTTAGCACCGGGATTCCCCCACGAGCAGTGATGGCGGAGCTCTTTGGCAAGGCTACCGGCTGCAGCAAGGGCCGCGGCGGCTCGATGCACCTGTTTTCGGCAGAGCACAACTTTTTGGGGGGCTATGCCTTTGTGGCCGAAGGGATCCCGGTGGCGACGGGAGCAGCGTTTTCGGCCAAGTACCGCGGCACCGACCAGGTGACCGTCTGCTTTTTTGGGGATGGAGCCTGCAACAACGGCCAGTTCTATGAATGCCTCAACATGGCCGCCCTCTGGAAGTTGCCCATCGTCTACGTAGTGGAAAACAACTTCTGGGCCATTGGCATGGCCCACAAACGGGCCACCTCGGTAACCGACATCTACCTCAAGGGCCCCGCCTTTGGCATGCCCGGCTACCAAGTAGACGGTATGGACGTGCTGGCGGTGCGGGAGGCAGCCCAGCAGGCCATTGCCCGTGCCCGCGCCGGGGAAGGCCCCACCTTGCTGGAGTGCCTCACCTATCGCTTCCGCGGCCACTCTTTGGCCGACCCTGACGAGCTGCGCAGCCCCGAAGAAAAGGAATTTTGGCGGCAGCGGGATCCCATCAAACGCCTGGAGCGCTACGCCTTGGAACACAACTTGATGACTGAGGCGGACTTCCAGGCCATTCACGAGAAAGTGAGCGCCGTAGTGGAAGACGCAGTCCTTTTTGCCCTGGAAAGCCCAGAGCCCACGCTGGACGAGTTGCACCGCTTTGTTTTTGCCGAAGATGAGTAGCTAGGCATCGGGGCAGTGCAGCTTGCCCTCGGGCCGCCATTGCCGCCCTCTTGCCAAGCCTTGATGCTTACCATCAGAGAAACCTTGTCCAGGTCTGCGCTCTTGCGCAGATTTTTTTGTAAAGGTCGCTTTCCATTTGTTTACATAGCTTCATATCATTGAGATGTTGAGTATAGGTACCTATTCTCAATCATGAGCAGTCCTCTTGAGTTTCCTTGGCTGTCGGCCCTGGTGCTGCTCCCACTGCTGGGTGCCTTTGGGATCCCCCTGCTTCCCCAGAGCCGCTGGGCGCGTTGGTATGCCCTTGCCGTGGGGGCTTTGGATTTGGGCCTGATGGCCTACATCTTTGGGTGGCACTACGACCTGCGGGATTTTTCGCTGCAACTGGCGGAGCGCTACGCCTGGGTTCCCCAGATTGGGTTCCACTGGTCGCTGGCGGTGGATGGCCTCTCCTTCCCGCTGGTGCTGCTGTCGGGCTTGATTACGACTTTGGCGATCGTGGCGGCTTGGAATCTCACCCACAAGCCGCGTTTGTTTTTCTTCCTGCTGCTGCTGATGTACGGCGCCCAGGTGGGCGTGTTCTTGGCGCAGGATCTGCTCCTGTTTTTCTTGATGTGGGAGATCGAGCTGGTGCCCGTTTATCTCCTGATTGCCATCTGGGGTGGGCCACAGCGCCAGTACGCCGCCACCAAGTTTATCCTCTACACCGCTGCCGCCTCTATTTTCATTCTGGTGGGATCCCTGGCGATGGCCTTTGGCAGCGAGGGCTTTAGCTTGGAGATGGCAGAGCTGGGGGCCAAGTCCTATCCGCTGGCTCTCCAGATCTTGGCGTATGCAGCTTTCCTAATTGCCTTTGGGGTGAAGCTGCCGGTCTTTCCGCTGCACACCTGGCTGCCGGATGCTCATAGCGAAGCCTCGGCGCCCATTTCCATGATCCTGGCCGGGGTGCTGCTCAAGATGGGGGGCTACGGCCTGATCCGCCTAAACGTGGGCATCTTGTCGGAGGCGCATGTGTACTTCGCGCCAGTGCTGGCGGTGCTGGGGGCAGTGAACATCGTCTACGGAGCCCTGGCCGCCCTGGGGCAAAACTACCTCAAGCGGCGCTTGGCCTATTCCTCCATTGCCCATATGGGCTTTGTCTTGATCGGCATTGCCGCTTTTACGGAGCTAGGTCTCAACGGCGCCCTCTTGCAGATGATCTCCCACGGTCTGATCGCTGCGGTTTTGTTCTTCCTGACGGGGATCACCTACGAGCGCACCCACACCCTTGCCCTCGACAAGTTGGGCGGGTTGGCTAAGCAAATGCCGAAGGCCTTTGCCCTGTTTACAGCAGGATCCCTGGCCTCGTTGGCGCTACCCGGAATGAGCGGATTTGTGGGCGAGCTGACGGTGTTCTTGGGCTTGATCACCAGCGATGCCTATGCGCCGACCTTCAAGGCAGGAATTGCTCTGCTGGGGGCAGTGGGCATTATTCTGACGCCCATTTACTTGCTCTCTATGCTGCGGCAGGTGTTCTATGGGGCTCAGGATCCCGGCTTGGTGTTGGAAGACTACCTGGGGGATCTGCGCCCGCGAGAAATGGCGGTGGCTCTCTGTCTGCTGTTGCCGATTCTCGGCATTGGCCTCTACCCGCGGCTGGCTACCCAAACCTACGACGTTACAACGGTGGCGGTAGCTGCTCAGTTGCGCAGTGCCCTGCCGACGGAAATTGTGCAACGGCCCCTCCTGCCGGTGCAACCGGCTCAGGTGGCGGCTTTGCCCCCGACAGATTAGGGAGCATCGGGATCCCCGCTTCTCTCTATTGGTCTCGCCTTGAACGGAAGAGCTGTTGCTTGAGAAGTTGCTTACCTCAAGTTTCAGCTCTTCTTTTGTTTTTTTAGCTTGCTTTAACTTTCGAGTTGGACTCGTGAGTGAGGATGTTTTGGGCTGGAATTCCCTTCTAACCGACTCTCCTTGGGCTGTCAATCCTAGCGAGGATCAGAATGAATGGAGTTGTGCTCGCTCAGATTGAGCTGCACCACCAGCCACCAAAGGGTAACGTCGGAGTAAGTTGCCCGCCGCTTCAGCCGGGAAATGGAATGAACCGGATTTTGGCTGTCGATCATCCACTCCGAAGCGATGATTTGGCTCCGTTGCTGAGCATTCATTGCCTCTCCCCCTTCGCAACTGCTCAAGACTTGGAATAGCTAATATTTAGGATGGCGAATTTGTAGGGGAGCGTGTGAAAAAATATATTACGCAGGGATCCCTAAGGACAGCTAACTTTCTTAGCAATTGGGATCTCGACGGCTGCTCAGTTGAGGACCTACTGGCCGAGGAGCCCAAAAAACTTTGCAAAAGATGAAAGATTGAGCAGGGAGATTTGTCTTTGTCTTTACAAGTCTTAAGACCCAGAAAAATTCAATTCTCTCCTTCTCTGCCAGCCTGGAAACATGGGTCTTCAGCAGGGATCCCTCCCTAGGAACCGGCGGCCAGCCGATCCCAAATCTCCTCGTGGGAGAGGCCTTTGCGCACCCATTCTTCACAATTGTGCAGGCGCTGGGCGGTGCCGATGAGGAAGCGGTTGAGGTCGGCCCCCAGGGACTCGCAGGTGGTCTGCACACAGACTAGATCCCGTTCCGAGAGCAAGGAGAAGAGGCCGGCCAGCATGCCCGCCTCCAGATGGCCAGCCGGCTCCCGCCGCGCAGACAGTTCCTCCGGCCTAAGGCTGGCACGAGCAGCCAGGGCAAAGCCGGAGTTGCGGATCTTGGCTTGAACCAGGCCGCGGTCGGCGGCGGAAAAATCCAGCTCCAGGCGGCCCCAGCCGTGGGTGGCCCAGAGATCGCTGAGGGCATCGAGGAAGATCCCCATCGGCAATTCCTGCAACGGCTGTTGGTAGTAGCGGGAGAGTTCGTCTTCAATGCGGCGGAAAAACGCCTCTCCCCACTCGCGACCACAGTTGTAGAGGATGACGCGGGTGGCTTGGCCGGTTTCGTAGCGCAAGCCGGCGTAGATGGCTTCCAAGAGGGGCATGGGAAAGGCCGCCAGGCGGTATCCTCCCCGGCTGTAGAGCAGGCCGCTGTGGATGTCGGGGCGGATGTAGTAGGCAGGGCTGAAGCAGTGTCCGGGCAAGATCTGGTCTTGCAGAATCTCTTGCAGGGAGATCATGGCTATTCTCGCAGTCAGGTGGACAAGAGGGCGGGGATGGATAGATTGGGGAGCGGCTGGAATTTTTGGCGTGAGGGAATGAATGATTAAGGAGTGAGCTGTATAAGCTGTATACAGTAAATCGGGAGAAGGAGGTCGCTATCGGAGGGCGCAGGGAACTTTGGTGAATAGATTGAGGGCGAATGGACTCAGTTAACCAGCATGGATTTGGCCAAAAGCAGATAAGGGCGGATCATCTCGCTCTCTTCTGCCCCAAAGATGTAGGTCAGGGAGTCGAGCATTAACTTGTAGGCAGGCTGGCATTGGTCGCGCATCTTGAACGATTTCAGGATCGTCTCCAGCCAGTAGAGCAATTTATCCCTCAGGTAGTCTTCGTCGTTGAGCAGCATGGCCATGCAGCAGTAGCGCCACACCATGCTCAGATCCCGGCGGCAGCGCTCCCAGGCCAGGTGACCATGCTGGCGGGTCAAATTCGGCATCATCGGCTGAAACTTCTCCATCACCCGATCCAGCAGCTCTTGTTCTTTGGCCTGCAGAACCTGGTAAAGGCGGACCCGCTTCGGGATCCCTTCCACGTAGGCGTGTAGAGTTTTCAACTCGTCCGGGCGCAGATAGCGGCCCTCACTTTGGTGCATCAGCTCGGCAACCCTTGAATTCATAGATAGAGCCTCCTTCAGTGGGCTTCACACAAACATTTCCGCCAAGGTGAGAGCCCTCTCCGGCGGAACTGTGGGCAGGTCAACCTCCATCTCAGAAGAAGAAGGGGAAGGAGATTGGGCCTGAGAAGTGGCGCAGACAGTCTGCAGCTCTTGCCAGTAGGGGGCAAGCAACCCCTGCTGATCCGCCGGCAGGGATCCCTGAACCACTGCCCGTAGCTGAGCGAGCGCTTGCGGCAACCCTAGGTACTGTTCCATCGCACCAAGAGTTACCTGCTGCACAGGGGTGGGATCCCCCAGCAACAGACTCAGGCCCAGGGAGCGCAAACAAAAGGCCAATTGACGAGCCAAGAGGCGCTGAGATGGTGTCAGAGGGGACTCTGTTCCACCGCTGTGCCCCTGCTGTTGCAAAACCTTTTGGATCCAGGTCAGCTCTTGCTGTTGTAAGACTTGGTAGAGCTCCAGCCGTTCTTGAAAAGAGAGAGAGTAGCGAATCAGGTCTTGCAGATCGTCGGGTGTTAAGTAATCCCCTTCTCGCTCGGCAATGCGCTCCGGCCAAGAGTGAAGGTCATCCATGGGTGAAGTCTCCTTAGAGCACGAATCGAGAGAGCACAACTGAGAGCCCTGAACAAACCAGAGCTAGAGCAAAGCTCCGCCAAACAAGGCGGCAAAATCCTCAAGGGTAAAGGGATCCTCTGCCGGCAATTCCGGCAGCGGCTCTGAGCGTGGGCAGATGCCCGACCAATTGAAGCCGGCAAAAAACTGTCCCACCGATTGGGCAAAAAGCATGGGGGACTGCGGCGGCGGCTCTTGAGCAAAGGGAGCCTTGGCTGGGGGTCGATTATCCCAGTTCAACCCCTGCAAAAAGACCGCCAGCGGCTGGGTTAAGTCCAGATCGGTGTCTAAGTTGAAGGTGACCATGGGCGTTTCTCCAAAGTGTCGAGGGATCCCAGAGAGCCTTCAAAAGCCACAAGCAAGCCTCACAACTGGTGCAAACGCTGCTCGATCTCGCGGGCGCTGGCCCCTTCGGTGATCCAAAAATTGGCGGCATCAATGCGTTCTTGCCCGCCCAACAGGAACTTGCAGTAGGTTTCCCCCATGGCGTAGCACTGGATCTCGATGCAGGCCAGCTCGCGGGAAGTCATAGCGGTGAAAAACCCGGCAAATAGCCCGGCATAGAGATGACAAACCGGCTTGCCCACATCCCCAAGGGTGCGAGCCACCATCGAGTCAAACAAGTTGATAAACAGGAAGCCTTTTTGTTTGGATTCGGTTTCCACCTCCCACTTGCCCCAGCCCTGAGCCGTAAAAGGCCACCACCAAGTCTCCAGCAAAAACAAAAGGTTGGACTGTTTTACGCCAATCCCATACTCCCGCTCGTACCACTCGGAGAAGTGCTTGGCATCGCGGATGCCCCAATCTCTGCCAATCGTGTACATCACCGCCGCCGAAGCATCCCCCACCTCCCGTTCCAAGCCTGTTTGCAGGCCCACAATAAAGTCTTCGCTGAGCAGGAGATTTTGCGTGTTGTTCCAGTCGATGATCGTGCCCTGATCTCGGTTGAAGCGGAAGAAATCGCGGTAACTGTAGTGGGCATGCTTGTCGCGGCCCACAGGCAGGGTGACTGCAGGACGGGGATCCGGTCGAGATGGAGTGGTGACCATGGTGCTCTCCTGATAAAAAATGGATAATTTTAGATTGCAAAGCAACAGGATTTGGTGGGATTTGTAGGGATCAACTGGGCCAGATAATGCCAATGAGTCAACAAAATGAATGGCTAAGCATTCGATAAACTTGGTCAGCTATCTGAGGGATCCAACATTGTTCAACTCTTTTTTTGATTGTTTATAAAACAACACCTGCCGAGCCCAAGGGATCCCTGAATATCGACAATCCATCAAACTTCCCGAGTTTGGGCCAGCGTATTGCCAATGATGCGGAAGTCCTCATTTTCTAGCTGCTTAACAGTAGAGCGAGTGATGATCTTGCCCTGCTCCACCAAAACCTTCCCCGTCCGTGGGTGCAGCAGGTCTTGTTCGGCCCGCCGACCGATGAGCACTTCGATATCCCTCAGCGAGTTCACGTACATCCCCGGCGGCAGCTCCACCACCACGCCATCGGAAACCACCCTGGCCTGGCAGGCCAGACGAGAATTGCTGCGGGCGCTGGTAATGGTCTCCAGAGTCTTGGCCTCGCGGGGGGTGATGGGAGTGAGGCTTTCCATTCCCTCTTTGACGTAAACATGACAGGTGGCGCAGAGGCCGCGACCGTTACATTCCCGCGAAACCTGCAGCTCCTCCGACAAAATGGCCGACAGCAGATTGCTGTAGGTATCGACCTCCGAGACACGAGATAAAGGCTCTAGCCGGATTTGTTTAACCATAGACGGGATCCACATTAAGGGCAGACAAAAAACCCCGGCGGGCAGGATCTACTGCATAAGCAACGCAAACCAATCACAAAAATTGATTGATCCCTTCCCCTGCAGCCCCCTTGCAGGTCTACAGCAACACCTGAGTCCCCAGTCAATCAAACCAGAGCACTTCACCAGAGCACTTCAAATGATGAGCCCTGCACCTGTGACCCTGGGAGAGACTGCATTCTTTACTTAACTTATATTCTGGATCTATCTGGAGCAGGTTATTCTGGATGGAAGTGTCATAATACTTATGGAAGTGTCATAATACTTAACTACGAATAAACACGGAATTTTTTTTATCGGCTAGAAAGTTACAAAGTGAAATCACGTAAATTGGAGAAAATGACAACCCTTTCGTAAATATTTATCGCAGATCTCCCCCGGTCGTTCTGTCGGCAAGGTAAATCTTAAGTAGAACCTTCACGGTCTTTTATTGGCAATTTTGTTACAGAAGGATGTGCTGAAGTTTGCCGTAAAAGCGTATTGAGCCATTCGCTACTCTCTTGGCCATTTCTTTAAAGTAGCCCCTCGTTTTGTCTGTTTTTGTCAGTTCTGTCGATTGGGAGCTATTGCCATGGAACCACGCCAGCGGGATCCGCAAACGTTGCAAAACCTGTTGCGGGCCGCCTATCAGCAGCTTTTGGAACGCCAGCCCTACCAGCACGAGAAAGCGGGAGAACTGGAGAAAATCGAGCAGGACTTCTTGCGGGGGCGGATCGGGATCAAGCGCTTGGTTCGCCAGATTGGGGGATCCCGGCTCTACCGGCAACTCTTTTTCAGTGCCGGCTGCAACACCCGCTGTGTGGAGCAGGGTTTCAAGCACTTTTTGGGGCGGGCCCCGGCCAGCAAAGCTGAGGTGGCCACCTACCACGACATTTTGGTGCACCAGGGCTTGCAGGCCATGGTCAATGCCTTTATCGACTCTGAGGAATACCGCCACCAGTTCGGCAACGACCATCTGCCCCACCCCCGCCAACGGCTGAGCGGCCACCCACCTTTGGCCTACTTGCTGACAAACCAAATGCACCGGCGCCATGAGCTGGGGATGCAGGGATCCCCGCTTTTGCACAGTTTGGCGGCGATGGAAGTGGGGATCCCTTAGGCAGTGGGGCCGGGGAGGAAGTCGAGGGTATAGGCTTGGCGAACCTCCAGACCCGCTGCGCCGATCCCCAGGGCCACCATCTCCTGAAAGTAGGTTTGCCAGCGCTGGTGGGTCATGGCGCCGATCCCCAGGGTGGCGGCGTCGCCGCCGGTGAGGAGGTTGTAGTCTTGCAGGGCTTGGTGGGCATAGGCCAGAAGGGCCTCGCTCATGTTGGGGTTGTCCTGGCGGATGAGGCGGTTGCCGGGGCGGGGATCCTCCAGGTAGCTCTGCCAGCCCTGGATGGAGGCGGCCACAAATTTTCGCACCTCCTCAGGGTGTCGTTCGGCAAAGGGGCGGGTGGTCTCCAGGGTGGTAGCATAAGGGGAATAGCCGTAGTCGGCCAGCAGGAAGACGACCGGATCAAAGCCGCCCTCCTGGCGCACGCGGAAGGGCTCGGAGGTGACATAGCCCTGCTGGGCAGAGGATTTGTCCAGCAGGAAGGGGGTGAGGCTGAAGTTGTAGGGGCGCTTTTGCTCGTCGGTAAAGCCAAACTTGGCCCGCAAGAAAGGCCAGTAGGTGAGGTTGGCCCCTGGAGAGACCCAGATGGGCTTGCCCCGCAGGTCTTCTAGGCGCTCGATGCCCACCCCCGGATGGGCCAAAAGACACTGGGGATCCTTCTGGAAAAAGGCGGCCACGGTGAGCACGGGGATCCCTGACTGCAGAGCCGCTAGGGCCTCGGGGCTGCCGCCGAGGACGAAGTCTGCTGCCCCCCCCGCCAGGAGTTGCAACACGTTAACCGCGGTTCCCCCCATGCGGATTTCCACCTGCAGGCCATAGTCGGCGTAGATGCCTAGGGCCAGGGCCTGGTAGAAGCCGCCGTGTTCGGCTTGGGCATACCAGTTGGTTACTAGCCGCAGAGGCCGGGATTGGCGGGATCCCGCTCCCACCGCCAGTAGAGCAGCTCCAGCAGCCAGAAACTGCCGGCGCGGCCAAGGCTTTGCAACGGCGTTAGCCATGGGCTTCCACGCTTTTCCGTCAAGGGGCAGGGCTCTTCTTAGCCTAGCTGGAAGATTGGAGAGAGGGGGCTAAGATCCTGCTTTTGCGGCAGGATGGGATAGTTGAGACCAGAGACAGCAACACATCCCCATGGGCAAGGTGTATCTGGTGGGAGCGGGGCTGGGTGGGCGGGCGGGTCTGACGCAAGGGGCGCTGGAGATCCTGCGGCAGGCCGAGGCGGTTTGGGTGGACGAGCTGGTGGACGAGCGCTTGTTGGCGGAGCTCCCCGCCCAAGCGCAGGTGTGGCGACGTTCAGGAGCAGCGGGTTTGCAGGAGGGCCTTCGCTGGCTCATCCAGCGCTGCCGCGAGGGCAAGCAGGTGGTTCACCTCAAGGCGGGGGATCCCTTGATCTTTGGCCGCGCCCGCGAGGAGGTGCAGGCCCTGCGGGAGGCGGGCTGCCCGTTTGAGATCTGGCCAGGTCTATCTTCGGCCTTGGCCGGCCCCCTGTGGGCGGGGATCCCCCTGACGGACAAGCACTTGAGCCGCGCCTTTGCCGTGCTGACGGCCCACGAGCTGGAGGCCCTGCCCTGGAGCGCCCTGGCCCAGTTGGATACGTTGGTTATTTTGATGGGATCCCGGCAGCGGCAGCAGATTGCAGACCAGCTACAGGAGGCAGGGATCCCACCGCAGCGAGCCGTGGCCTTGATCTGGGGGGCGGGGCAGGCGGAGCAGCAGGTTTGGGTGGGCACCCTGGCAGAGCTGCAACAGGGGGAAGGGCCAGAAGCTGGGGAGAAGTTGCCCGGCCTGCTGGTGGTGGGCGAGGTGGTGCGGCTGCGGCAGGAGTTTGGGCCGGGGATCCCACCGTTGCCGCCACCGGCTCCTTTGGCAGGCAAGACCGTTCTTGTCACCCGTTCCGAAGGGCAGTCGCCGGCTCTGCGCGAGCTGCTGCAGGCTCAGGGGGCGCGGGTGCTGGAAATGCCTGCCCTGGTCATCCAGCCGCCTAGCAGTTGGGATCCCTTGGACGCGGCCATTGCCAACCTGGAGAAGTTCGACTGGCTGCTGCTGACTTCGGCCAATGGGGTGCAGGCTTTCTTCGAGCGGCTGCAGCAGCAGGGGCGAGATAGCCGGGCGCTCCACTCCCTGCAAGTGGCGGTGGTGGGATCCAAAACCGCTTCCGTGCTGGCCCAGTACGGCATTCGCCCGGATCTGATGCCCTCCGAGTTTGTGGCCGAAGCCCTGCTACCCATTTGGCCGCAGCCAGTGCAGGGGCAGCGCATCCTCTTTCCCCGCGTTGAGTCAGGAGGGCGGGAGGAGCTGGTACAGGGGTTGCGGCAGCGAGGAGCAGAGGTGGTGGAGGTGGCCGCCTATCAGTCCGCCTGTCCAGCAGCAGCGGATCCCCAGGTCCTGGAAGCTCTTAAAGCCCACCAGGTGGACATCCTCACCTTTGCCAGCTCCAAGACAGTACAGCATTTTGCCCACTTGATCCAGCAGGCAGGGCTAGGCCCTGAGATCTGGGATCCACCCGTGCAGATTGCCGCCATTGGCCCCAAGACGGCCGCAACCTGCAAGGCTGCATTTGGTCGAGTGGACATCGCAGCCCAGGAGTATACTTTGGAAGGATTGGTGGAAGCCCTCATCCAAGCGACCAACCGTTCTACCTAGCCTTTTCAGGCCGTTCGCGGTAGCGGTGCAGAGTACCCAGGTGCTCCTCATAGTGAGCCCCCATCAGCCAAACGGAACTCTCCTGGCCCGGCATCCCAATAGATACACCCAGACACCATGTGGCAGACGGCCAAGCTCTACGAAGACATTCTTTACGAAAAAACGGATGGCATTGCCAAGATCACCATCAACCGTCCCCACAAGCGCAACGCCTTCCGCCCCAAGACCATTGCCGAGCTGATTGATGCGTTTGCCGATGTGCGAGAGGATCCCAGGATTGGAGTAGTGCTCTTAACAGGCGCCGGGCCCCATACCGATGGGAAGTATGCCTTCTGCGCCGGCGGGGATCAAAGCGTACGGGGCGAGGCCGGTTACCTGGATGAGGCCGGGATCCCTCGTCTCAATGTGCTGGATCTGCAGCGCATCATCCGCTCTTTGCCCAAGGTGGTGATTGCCCTAGTGGCAGGCTACGCCATTGGGGGTGGCCATGTTTTGCATCTCATCTGCGACCTGACCATTGCCGCCGATAATGCCATCTTTGGGCAAACCGGCCCTAGGGTGGGCAGCTTCGATGGGGGCTTTGGGGCCGCCTACCTGGCGCGAGTGGTGGGGCAAAAAAAAGCCCGCGAGATTTGGTTCCTCTGCCGCCAATACACCGCAGCCCAAGCCCTAGAGATGGGTCTGGTCAATGCCGTGGTGCCAGTGGAAGAGCTAGAAGCTGAAGGGATCCGCTGGGCGCAAGAAATTCTCCAGCACAGCCCCTTAGCCATCCGCTGCCTCAAAGCCGCCTTCAACGCCGACTGCGATGGGCAGGTGGGGCTGCAGGAGCTGGCCGGAGATGCGACGTTGCTGTTCTACATGACCGAAGAAGCTGCTGAGGGCAAACGCGCCTTTTTGGAAAAGCGCCCACCTAACTTTCGCCAGTTTCCCTGGCTGCCATAGTTTGTTTGTTTTCATTAATTCCACTTCCCCGAAGGGAAGCGACTTGCCCCCAATTTTGTTGTTCTGGGGGAAACAGGAGGGTTTCCATTAATTCCACTTCCCCGAAGGGAAGCGACCCGCCTGTGCTGTGCGATTCAGCGGCTGTACGACCAGAGTTTCCATTAATTCCACTTCCCCGAAGGGAAGCGACTGCCTATCTACTCTTTTTACTCCTGCTCTTAGCCTTCCCGTTTCTCTGGTTGGTGGTTACCCTAGATGCGGTTCAAGTTGCTGTTGCAAAGCTCGAATTTTCTCCTAACCTATCTCTTGTGCTGCTGACCCTAGTAATTATTGAGAGTACGATTAATATCCCCCTTTATGAGAGAGTTTCCAAAGTAGCTATGGTACCTGATTTGGATCGATTGTGGACGATGCGCTTCTTTTGGGGTATTCCCTTAAGGCGAATTGAACAGAAAACGATTGTGGCGTTGAATGTCGGGGGTGGTCTGATTCCAACCCTATTGGCCATTTATCAGTTTACCTGTGTTTCGCCAATTTTGATTGTGCTTGTCACGGCTGTGGTGACAATAGTTAGTTATTATTCTGTCCAGGTGGTGCCGGGGATTGGGATTCAAATGAATGCCTTGATTGCTCCCCTAACGGCGGCGATGACTTCTGTGCTATTAACGGCGGGGTCTGATGTTGTGGCAGCACCGATTGCCTTTGCTGGCGGTGTATTGGGAACACTAATTGGGGCTGACCTGTTACACCTGCCCCAAATTGAGCGGATGACTCCAGGCATTCTTAGTATTGGTGGGGCTGGGGTTTTTGATGGTATTGCGCTGTGCGGTTTATTCGCCGTTTTGCTGACTTAGAAATTACTCAGAAATTCCAACAATTCACTTAATTGGTACATTCGGTTGGCTCGTAATTTATTCTGAAAAACGTTCTGAACAACACGACTTATCCCTAAAATTGATCCCCCATTAAGATGGTTTTTCTACCCACTCGTACAGTTCTAAATCCGTTGAGGCGCAGGAGTGACAGCCCCCACACTTCCGCTGGTGTACGGGGCGCACCCGCCCTTTGCGAATTAATACATCCAGGATCGGACGCAGGGCATCCGCATCCATTTGCCAGTGTTGACATAATTTGGTCAACGAAACTTGCCGGTGCGTTTGCAGATAACGTTGTAGGTCTTGCAAGAGCATCCCTTACCTCCCGGAGGGTACCCGCCGCAAACGGGGGCTACTGACGGCACGCAATCCCCACAAAACCCCCAACTGTACCAGCATGAGTCCCAATACCCACAACAGGGAACGTGCGGGGTGTTCATTAAAAGTCATGAACTGGTAATAAAAGGTGGCAACCCAATAGGCCAGCCCGGTTGTCCAACAAGCGATAAACACCGTCCAGCCTAGATTGGTTTCCCGATAAACCGCCGCCGTCGCTGATACACAGGGGAAATACAGCAGGACAAACAGCAGAAACGCAATCGCCGCCGTAGTACTGCCAAAGCGGGAAGCCATCTGCCCAAAGGTAGTCGTCTGCACCCCCAACTCCTCCGCCACTGCCTCCTCATCCCCACTCCTGCGGACTACCCCCATCCCCAGCGGGTCCAGCAACTGCTCCCCTAGGGCGGCAAAATTTTGGGGAATGCTGGCAACTGCTTCCTGGAGACCACCCCACAGGTCAAATGCCGCCGGTGGTTCCCCACTATCTGCCGCTTCCGCCTGCGCCAACTGCCCATAGAGGGAATTCATGGTTCCCACCATCACCTCCTTGGCAAACGTCCCGGTAAATATCCCCACCGTTGCCGGCCAATTCTCCGGTCGCACGCCCATCGGTGCAAATACCGGCGTAATCTGCCGCCCAACCGCACTGAGCAGGGAATCGGTACTGTCCTGTTTCCCAAAGGAACCATCCGTTCCCACCGAATTTAAAAAGCCCAAAATCACCACCATCACGATAATCATCCGCCCCGCTTTGGTAATAAACGCTTGCAACCGTCCCCAGGCGTGGATGGCTACCCCCTTGAGCGTGGGCAAATGGTAGGGCGGCAATTCCATAATGAAGGGAGCCGCTATCCCCTGTAGCAGGGTGCTTTTCATCACCAAACCCGTAAACACCGCCGCCCCAATACCAATCAGGTAAAGCAGAAACACCACATTTTGGGCATTTTTCGGAAAAAACGCCGCCCCAAACAGGGCATACACGGACAGCCGCGCCCCGCAGGACATAAACGGGTTCATCAGAATCGTCATCAACCGATCCCGCCGATTTTCCAGGGTACGGGTCGCCATAATGGCGGGGATATTGCACCCAAACCCCAGCAGCATCGGCACAAAGGACTTCCCCGGCAAGCCAATCCACCGCATCAGCCGGTCCATCACAAACGCCGCCCGCGCCAAATACCCGGAATCCTCCAACACTGATAAAAAGACAAACAATAAGCCAATTTGGGGAATGAAGGTCGCCGTCGTTTGAATGCCACCCCCCACCCCGTCCGCCAACAGCCCAATCAACCAGCCGGGTGCATGGAGTTGGGTCAACAGATGCGCCGTGCCCTTCACCGCAATCGTGCCCACCCCTATATCAAAAAAATCCACAAAGGCTCCCCCCACATTCATCGCCACGAAGAACATGAGGTACATCACCCCGAGGAAGATGGGAATCCCCAGCCACCGGTGCAGCACCCAGCGGTCAATCCGATCCGAAAGCGTTTGGCTAACCTGCCCAGCGAAAGTGACCGTCGCCCCCATCACCTCCCGAATCCAGGTGTAACGGACATCGGCAACCAAGAGGTCAATGTCTTCCCCCAAGGTTTGAAAAATCTCCTGCCGATGGGTTTCTAACACCGGTGCAACGTTCGCCCCATCCACCGCTTGCAACCCGTACAGCACCGCCCAAGGGGAACCCAGACCTGCTGTATGGGAAAGTTCGGTAAAGGCTTGCTCGATCACCGGGGGATAAACAGGGCGCACCCCCGCCCCCTGCGGCTGGGTCAATGCCTGCCGGATGACTGCCTTAAGTTCTGCCACCCCCCGCCCCCGATGGGCACACAAAGGCACGACCGGACAGCCCAACCGCTGTTGCAAACCAGCCACGTCAATCCGTATCCCCCGCCCTTCCGCTTGATCCATCATGTTCAGGGCAATTACCAGCGGCACCCCCATTTCCAAAAGCTGGGTCGTCAGGTAAAGATTCCGCTCCAGATTGCTGGCATCCAGGATATTCACCACCAGGTTGGCTTCACCGCTGAGCAGGTAATCCCGTGCCACCTGTTCATCCAGCCCCGTGCCCCCCGCTGCCACATCCAGGGAATAAATCCCCGGCAAATCCACCACCGTCACCGTTTGCCCCTGATCCCGGTAGGTGCCCTCCTTGCGTTCCACCGTCACCCCGGGCCAATTCCCCACCCGTTGGCGCGCCCCCGTCAAGGCATTGAATAGGGTCGTTTTCCCACAGTTGGGATTTCCCAGTAAGGCAATCGTCCGCTTGCTCATTGCCCATCGCTCCCTAAATTTGCTTCTCCCTCCACCGGCACTACCTGTAATGCCGCTGCTTCCCCTTTGCGCAGACTCAGGGCAAACCCCCGCACCTCAATTTCCGTCGGGTCTCCCAAGGGCGCATGGCGTTTCACCTGCAGGATCGTCCCCGGCGTTAAGCCCATCCCCAGCAATTTCCGCTTGTAATCCCCCGCTCCCGGCGCATAGCCCACCACCCGCACCCGACTGCCAATAGTCGCCTCCCCCAAGGTCATCCTGGGCATTGCCGCCTCCCATCGCTCGACACCAATCCGTTCCGCCATACCCGCCCCCAACCCCCACCGCTGACCTTGACATTCCACCAGCACCGACCCGGAATCCAGATGGCTCAGCACCGTCAGCACCGCCCCCTGGGTAATGCCCATGCCCACCAACCGGGGATTGGCATCATCACAATCCACCCGCACCACCCGCACCCGTTCCCCTGCCCGCATTTGAGATAGGGGCATTATTTGCAAATTACCTTCACTAGCAATTCCCGGCTTAGCCCGGCTCACTGCCGCCTCGTTGACATAGGTAAAACCCAGTTTTTGACCGTTATTTCCCGGCTGACTCCCTGAATGTGGCACCAGAACCTCCTTGATTATTAGTGGCGTTTGTAATAACTTTAGACCTGAACATAATAAATATTATTCTCAATTCAATTAAATTAAAACGCAAAGGCAACCCGACGGCGCCCCTGCCTTAAGCAAGTTTTAATGCTCAGGACGCCAAATTGTTATCAAATATTACGGATGGGATGGATTATAACTGGTCTGCAGCGCCTCATCCGCTCCTTGCCCAAGGTGGTGATTGCCCTAGTGGCCGGCTACGCCATTGGGGGAGGCCATGTTTTGCATCTCCTCTGCGATCTCACCATTGCCGCCGACAACGCCATCTTTGGCCAGACCGGGCCTCGCGTGGGCAGCTTCGACGGCGGCTTTGGGGCCAGCTACCTGGCGCGGGTGGTGGGGCAGAAGAAAGCGCGCGAAATCTGGTTTCTCTGCCGCCAGTACACAGCCGCCCAGGCGCTGGAGATGGGCCTGGTCAATGCGGTGGTGCCCGTGGAGGAACTAGAGGCAGAAGGGATCCGCTGGGCGCGGGAGATCCTCCAGCACAGCCCCCTGGCCATCCGCTGCCTCAAGGCCGCCTTCAACGCCGATTGCGACGGCCAGGTGGGGCTGCAGGAGCTAGCCGGGGACGCGACACTGCTGTATTACATGACCGAGGAAGCGGCCGAGGGCAAACGGGCTTTTTTGGAGAAGCGCCCCCCCAACTTTCGCCAGTTTCCCTGGCGGCCCTAGGGAGGGATCCTCTGTTGGATCCCTTTTGGATAGGCTGGACTCAGTTCTTGGTCTGGGCCGATGGCTTCCCAAACTCCCCGGCTGCTCTTGGTCGATGGCCACTCCCTGGCCTACCGCTCTTTTTATGCCTTTGCCTACAGCCGCGAGGGGGGCTTGCGCACCTCCACGGGGATCCCGACCAGTGTCAGCTTTGGCTTTTTGAAATCGCTGCTGGAGGTCTTGGAGAAATACCCCCCCACCCATGTAGCTGTTGCCTTTGATACCCGGCAGCCCACCTTTCGCCACGAGGCGGATGAAACCTACAAAGCAGGCCGTCCGGAAACACCGCCGGAGTTCGTTGAGGATGTGGAGAACCTCCAGCAGGTGTTGGCGGCGCTGCGCATTCCCATTTTGGCGGTGCCTGGCTTTGAGGCCGACGATATTCTGGGTACTCTCTGTCGGCTTGCTCCCCACGAGTATCGAGTGCAGATCTTAAGCGGCGACCAGGATCTGTTTCAACTCATTGACCGCGAGGGAAGGATTCGGGTTTTGCACCTCAACAGCAAAGATCGCGTCAGCGAATTTGGCCCCCAAGAGGTCAAAGAGAAACTCGGCATCTGGCCTTGGCAGGTGGTCGACTACAAAGCCCTCTGCGGTGACCCTTCCGACAACATTCCCGGTGTCAAGGGGATCGGCCCCAAGCGAGCGGCGGAGCTCTTGCAGCGCTATGGCAGCCTGGAGGAGATTTTCAACCATCTGGGGGAGATCCCTGGCAAAATCCAGCAGTACCTCAGGGAAGGGATCCCAGCAGCCCAGCACTCCCAATTTCTGGCTCGAATTCACTGCGATGTCCCCCTTTCGCCTGACTGGGAGAGCATGAGGTTAACTGGGTTTGACCCAGAGGAAGTGCTGCCGCTGCTGGAGAAATTGGAGTTTCGCAGTTTCATTGCTCAAGTGCGCCAACTGCAGGCCACTTTGGGCGGGATCCCAGCCCAAGCCTCTCAAGCAAGGACAACTTCAAAGGATGGCTCTACCTACGACGAGGCTCTTTGGTTTGATTTTCCCGCTGCTCCCGCTCCCTCTTTGCCAGCAGTGTGCATCGTGGATACAGCGGAGAAATTGGAGCTGTTGCGGCAGGAGCTGTTGGCCTGTTCCGGGATCGTAGCCTGGGACACAGAAACCACGAGTCTGGATCCCCGCGACGCCCAACTGGTGGGGATTGGCTGCTGCTGGTCAGAACGGGATGTTGCCTATTTGCCCATTGGCCACCGCCAGGGATCCAACTTGGACTGGGACCTGGTCAAACAGAGTCTACAGCCCATTTGGGAGGATCCCAATCGGCCCAAAAGCCTGCAAAACTGCAAGTATGATCTCAGCATTTTTCGCGCCCATAGCATCCGCCTGCAAGGGATCCAATTTGATCCCATGCTGGCCAGCTACGTTCTCAATCCAGAGGCCAGCCACAACTTGGCCGACTTGGCAGCTAGCTATTTAAATTTGCCCACCACCAGCTACGAAAAGTTGCTGGGCAAAGCAGAGTCCCTCGCCGATCTGCCCATTGCCAAAGTGGCAGAATACTGCGGCACCGATGCCTACTGCGCCTATCGTTTGGTGCCCATCCTCACCGAAAAGCTGCAACAGACTGACCCACGCCTCTGGAATCTTTTTGTCCAAGTGGAGTTGCCTTTGGCCCATGTTTTGGAAGAAATGGAGTGGGTCGGCATCCGCATCGACACTGAGTTTCTTCGGCAGTTTTCCCAGGAGCTGGAAAAAGAGCTACACAGTCTAGAGCAGAAAGCCTATGCTCAAGCAGGCGAGGTGTTTAACCTCAACTCTCCCAAACAACTGGGATCCCTGCTTTTTGAAAAGCTAAAGCTAGATATCCGAAAAACTCGCAAGACAGCCACCGGCTACTCCACCGATGCTTCGGTTTTGGAGAAGCTGGAAGGAGATCACCCAGTTGTTGAAACCATTCTCCAGTACCGCACCCTGGCCAAGCTCAAATCCACCTATGTGGACGCGCTGCCGGCTCTGGTAAGACGCGATACGGGTAGGGTGCACACCAGCTTCAACCAGACCGTTACTGCCACTGGCCGGCTCAGCTCCTCCAACCCCAATTTGCAAAATATCCCCATCCGCAGCGAGTTTAGCCGCCGCATTCGCCAGGCCTTCGTTCCCCAGGAGGGATGGCTGTTGGCCTCGGCTGACTACTCGCAAATTGAGCTGCGCATCCTGGCCCACCTCAGCCAAGAGCCAACCCTCATCGAGTGCTTTCGCTCTGGGGAAGATGTGCATACCCTTACCGCTCGCTTGCTCTTTGAAAAACAAGAAGTAACCAGCGAAGAACGCCGCCTGGCCAAGACGATTAACTATGGGGTGATCTACGGCATGGGGGCGCAGCGTTTTGCCCGCACTGCCGGCGTCTCTCTAGCGGAGGCGAAGGAATTTTTGCGGCGATTTAACGAGCGCTACGCCGGCGTTTTTGCCTATCTCCGCGCCACCCAAGCCTTTGTGGAAGAACATGGCTATGTGGAAACCATCTTGGGCCGCCGTCGCTATTTCCCCAATTTGTCTCAGCTATCCGGCCATCGCAAACAGGCCGAGCTGCGGGCTGCGGTGAACGCCCCCATTCAGGGATCCGCCTCAGACATCATCAAAGTGGCCATGGTGCGCTTGCAGGAAAAGCTGCAGCATTTTCGCTCGCGTTTGCTTTTGCAGGTTCACGACGAGCTGGTGTTTGAAGTAGAGCCCTCCGAATGGCAGGACTTACGGCCCCTCATTCAAAGAGAAATGGAAGAGGCAGTGCCCCTTTCCATACCGCTGGTGGTGGACATTCAAATTGGCCACAACTGGAAGGAGGCCAACTAAAGGATCCCGGCCTCGGAGAAATGTTAAGCTATGTAAAAGTGTGTGAAAGTGTTGGTTATCTCCCTATGGCCGTTGAGATCTACACGTGGCGTTTTTGTCCCTTCTGCATTCGCGCCAAGCAACTGCTAGACCGCAAGGGAGTCAAGTACATCGAATACGCCATCGATGGGGACGAGGCAGCGCGAGCGGAGATGGCCAAGCGGGCCAACGGGCGCCGTTCGGTACCCCAGATTTTTATCAACAACCAGCACATCGGCGGCTGCGACGACCTCTACGCCCTTGAGGCCCAGGGCAAGCTGGATTTGCTCCTGCAGCAGGCCAGCTAGCTGCCTGCTTTCCTGCTAGCCTGGGCGGGATCCAAACCCGTTAACTTGTGGCTAACCGGCGGCCTGCCTGAGCTGGGCACGGGCTTGTTTGAGCATGGCAATCAGGGTGTGGTGGGCATCTTCAGAATCTTTGAGAGGGTGATCAAAGGGGATGCGCAGCTTCCGCACAGCCCCATCCACCTCCACCTGTAAGTCCATTCCTTCCGCGTCGATGGCCTCCATACGGGCCTGGACCACTCCTTCCACCTGGCCGAAGACCCTGGCGTAGAGGGCCACGGCATCGGCGTGGTCTTCGTTCATGTGCTTGCAGATGCGCTTGCTAACTTGAGGGGTGAGAGGATCGCCCATAGAAGGTGGGAATTGCCAGGTACAGGTTTTAGTCTAGCGGAGTCTTGACCGAAACCTTGGCGGCGCAGATCCCGCTCTTCCCCTTTCCCCCCGTATACGGGGGATGAAAGGGGGGAGAACGCCAATCAAAGAGCTAGTTGAGGGCAGGCTAACGGTTGCCAGGGCCAGCCATATCTCGGTCTAGGTTGCAGCCATCTCCGATCGCCCTCTGGATAGGGTTGAGACGCCTTTGCCAGCTTTGCACCTGGGGATCCGGGCTGAGGCCGTGCTCGAGAAAAAACAGCTTGCCCCCCACCCGCAGCACCCGCCGGATTTCCCCCAAAGCCTTGGCCAAATCGGGGATGCTACACAGGGTCCAGGTGCTGACCACGCTGTCAAAACTCTGGTTCGAAAAAGGCAGCTCTTGGGCGTCCGCCACCAGCCAATCGACGGCGATGGAGGAAGCCGCGATGCGGCGGCGGGCCAGGGATCCCATGCCGGGGTTGGGATCTGCCACTGTAATTTTTTGAATGTGCTCTGGGTAGCAGGCCAGGTTGAGGCCGGTGCCAAAGCCGATCTCCAAGACCGCTCCCCGCACCTGGGCCAGAAGCTGCCGCCGATAGCTCTCCAGACGCTCGCTGGCCAGAGCCCAATCCAGCAACCTCGGAAAAAGCACCTGCCGGTAGAAAGCCTTCATAAGCCGGGCTCAAGAGGTTCGCGATCTATTTTCGGGCCGTTCGAGCGTAGCGGGGTTGGGGGCCAGCTTCAGGGAGTAGAGGCCGTAGCAGGCCAGCAGCCAATTGAGCAGACGGGCCACCACGCGGGCGGTTGGCCGCGTCGCCGCTCCCACCGCCACTCCTCCCAAGGAAAGGCCGATCACAGGGCGGGCGGCGAAGATGGCCTCACAGGTTGTTAACAGTTGAAACCAACTCAGCCCCCCCGGCTCCGGGTGGTGCACCGCCGGCGCCAAAGAGGGATCCAGCACACTGCAGTCCACCACCAAAAACACCGGCTGCTCCGGCAAAGCCTCCACCACCTGCTGCGGATCCCAGCCATCCTGGGCCCAAAAGATCGGGCTGGCGTGGTTTTTCAGCCAGGCGTAGGCGCGGGCACTGCCGCTGCGCAGCCCCACATGCACCACCGGCAGCCTATGCTGGTAGAGCAACTCCACCCAGGCAGCGTTGCCATAGCCCATATCTTGCTCCGGCTGGGTCATCTCCTCGGGCGGCATCAGGTTGGCATGGGCGCTGCAATGCACCACACTCAGGGCGAGGTAGTGCTTCCAAAGGGCACGAATGGCTCCCCAACTGGCCGCCAAGACCGAAGGCAACAGCACCGGCCACTGTTGTCGTCGCCAAGCCTGAATAACCGCCGCCTCACACATGCCATAGGGCGGCTCATCCACCAGCCCCGGCAACTGCGCCACTGCTATCTCATCCACATTGATCCCCAACCGCGGCTCAAAAGCACACAGCTCAGCACCGGCGTTGAGGATGGCCAGCGGCGCCTGCGTATCTGGGCCAAAGGCAGTGGGAATGAGGACAACCCTGGCGTTGGACTGGGAACTGGGATGGAGGGACCACTGGGCCATGGGCGTCGTTCCTGTTGCAAACGTGGGGCTCTGCCGCCTGCTTCTATGGTGGCTCAGAGAGTAAGCCGGGTCCGCCCGCGCCAGAGCTGGATCTGCTACGAAAAATTACAGTTCGCCGGCAGATCTGGGGTCAAAAATCGGGCCGATGGTACATTCAAAGTGCTCCGCGCCTCAACCCCAAGCGCGGCCCAACAACGCAAACGACGACGAGAAGGTAGGCTATGGCTGTGATGGAAGGCGATCCCCGTCAGGGGGCAAAGTTGCCCCTATTCGGGGGATCCACCGGAGGGCTGTTGAGCGCAGCCGAAACCGAAGAAAAATATGTGATCACCTGGACAGGCAAGCCGGGGCAAGTGTTTGAAATGCCCACCGGCGGCGCCGCCGAGATGGTGGAGGGCAAAAACTACCTCACCTTCGCCCGCAAAGAGCAGTGCCTGGCGCTCGGCGCTCAGTTGATCTCCGAGTTCAAGATCAAGGACTACCAGATCTTCCGCATCCCGGCGGGTGGACAGCCGGAACTGGTGCATCCCAAGGATGGTGTCTTTCCCGAGAAGGTCAACGAGGGGCGCCAGCCCGTCGGCAAGGTGGATCACAACATCGGCAAGAACAAAGAGCCGGTTACCTACAAATTCACCAACGGGAAACCCTGGGACTAATTCCGGCGACCTTTGTCTTTCTGTCTTGTCGGATCCCCTGGCCAGCCCAGGGGATCTTTATTTGTTCGTCTCCACATTTGTTCGTCTCCACTGGCAACCGGTTTGAAAGGGTTCGGCGCTGTTAGCCCTCACCCCCGGCCCCTCTCCCCGAGGGAGAGGGGAGGCGGAAGGTCATGTTGAGAAGAGTCGGATCCTTTGTCGGGCTGCCTTTTGCTAAAAAAAAAGCTCCAGCAAAGCATACCTACACGGAACTGTCTAGAGGTGTCTTGACAGCGCCTTTACGAGTCCGTTTATGGACTACGTGAGAATCCCCCGCCTTCAGGCGGGGGAGTGTCAAAACCGGGATCCCTGACAGGGCCTGGACAAGCCTACTTGGCAACCGCCGCGAAGAACTCCTTGGATTTCACCGGGTCGGGGTTCAGGGTTCTCTGGCCGGGCTGCCAGTTGGCCGGGCAAACTTCATCGGGGTGAGCTTGCACGTACTGGATGGCCTGCAGGGTGCGCAGGGTTTCATCCACGCTGCGGCCAAAGGCCAGGTTGTTGATGGTGGCGTGCTGGATGATCCCTTCCTTGTCGATGATGAACAGGCCGCGCAAAGCCACCCCTGCCGCCGGATCCAGGACATTGTAGGCGGCGCTGATCTCCTTTTTCAGGTCGGAGACCAGCGGATACCTCAGCTCGCCCACCCCTCCGGCTTTGCGGTCGGTCTGAATCCAGGCCAGGTGAGAGTACTCGCTATCCACCGAGACGCCGAGGATCTCCGTGTCCAGCTTGGCAAACTCGTCGTAGCGATCGCTGAAAGCCGTGATCTCCGTCGGGCAGACGAAGGTGAAGTCCAAGGGGTAGAAGAACAGCACCACGTACTTCTTGCCCCGGTAGTCGGAGAGCCTCACCGTCTTAAATTCCATGTCGTAAACGGCAGTGGCCGAAAAATCGGGAGCGGGCTGCCCCACCCGCAGACATCCTTCCTGAGACATCAGTCGACGCTCCTTACGGTAAAGTACAAATGTAAACTAAACCTAACATACCATACTCATAATGACTTTGTCTTACTGGCTGGCTAAGCTGGAGCGCCGCTATCCAGGGGATCCCCATTTCTTTCCGTTTTTCGGCTCTGCCAGGTCAGGGAGTCGGTTGCCATGAGGGTGGCGCTGGAGTTTCTCTACCACTTCTGTTGTGACCGCTGCCGGCGGTGGTGGAGCCCCAGCCAGGGGATCGCCTCTATTGCCCCTACTGTGGCTATCACAATTGCGTGGAGCGCATCGATACCTTTCGCGACGCCGCGCGAGGCAGTTGCCTCACCCGTCCTCCCGATCCCCCCTCTGCCGAGCTGCCCTGCGAGGAAACCGAGGCTCGGCCTCAGGAGCCGGGATCCCCAAGCTGATTCATCCGTTCACTGCATCTGCCAGCCTGTCCAGGTGGGGGTCAGCCTCAGGCAGTGAGGAGTCCAACAAACGGCGGCAGGGGTGGCGCTCTTCCAAAATGGTGGTAGAACAGCAGCAGCTATAAACCTCCAGGTAGTCGTCCGGCTCTGCCTCGAAAATGGCATACTGGCCGGGGAAGAGGGTGCGCTCCCAGTGGCCGGGAATTGTTCGGATGACCTGAACCTGCTGAGAACGGTTGACGAAAACGTATCTTTTCATTGCGTTTTTTTTAATCGCCTTAAGAAAAACTTATTGGCTTTAAGCCAGGCTATCACTCTTGATCCCCAGCCGACAATAGCCAACGGGCAAGACGGGGATCGCTCTTTCTGCTTGACTTTGGCCGATTTGTTTTCTCAGCTTATGAAAGCTGAGGCAAGGGGATCCCGAGAAGAAGCCCGCCTGGTAAACTGAGGGGAAGAGTCTGAAGATATCCTTAATTGGCCTTCATCGTTCCGACATACCAAGGGGGCACGCCGTGGACAACAAGTTGGGGCTAGAGATCATCGAAGTGGTGGAGCAGGCTGCCATCGCCGCCGCCCGTTGGATGGGCAAAGGCGACAACAAGACCGCCGATCAGGTGGCCGTCGAGGCCATGCGGGAGAAACTGAACCAGATCCCCATGCGCGGCCGCATCGTCATTGGGGAGGGAACCCGCGATGAGGCCCCCATGCTCTACATCGGGGAAGAGGTGGGCATCTGTACGCGCCCGGACGCCGAGCAGTTCTGCCGCGTGGAAGAGCTGGTGGAAATCGATATTGCCGTGGATCCCTGCGAAGGCACCAACCTGGTGGCCAAGGGCCAAAACGGCTCCATGGCGGTGCTGGCCATCTCCGAAAAAGGCGGCCTTCTGCACGCGCCGGACATCTACATGCAGAAGCTGGCGGCTCCGCCCCAGGCCAAGGGCAAGGTACATCTCGACTATCCGCCGGAAAAGAATCTTCAGATTATCGCCGAAAGCCTGGATCGGGAGGTCTCCGATCTGACGGTGGTGGTCATGGACCGCAAGCGCCACGTCGATCTCATTCGCCAAATCCGGGAGGCGGGGGCGCGGGTAAAGCTGATTACCGACGGCGACATCTCGGCGGCCCTCTCGGCAGGCTTCAACGGCACCGGCATCCACGCCCTGATGGGGATCGGGGCAGCCCCAGAGGGGGTGATCTCGGCGGCGGCGCTGCGCTGCCTCGGCGCCCACTTCCAAGGTCGGCTGATCTACGACCCCGAGGTGGTGCAGGCGGGCACCTACCTGCCGCCGGTGGAAGAGACACGACGGCAACTGAAAGAACAGGGCATCGAGGATCCCGACAAGGTGTGGGAATGCGAAGAGCTAGCCAGCGGCAAGGAAGTCCTCTTTGCGGCCACCGGGATTACTGATGGCGACCTGATGCGCGGGGTGCGTTTCTTCGGCGGCGGGGCACGCACCGAGACCTTGGTGATCTCCAGCCAGTCGCGCACGGTGCGCTTTGTGGATACCATCCATATGAAAGACGGCCAACAGCCCCGCAGCCTGCAACTGCGCTGACGGATCCCCGGCCCGACATCTCCCTCGGCAAGGGCGGCTTTCCTCTGACGAAGGTCGCTCTTGTCCTTTGGGAAGTTAAGAAATCTATCAGTCAGTCGCCCGAAAAAACGTAATAACTCTTCAGCAAAATCCTGCAAAACCGGCTCGATACTGTTCTTAGGGTTTAGGTAGGCTGAGAAAAGTTACCTAAGCTTGCTGCAGCCGAGACAAGGCAATCCCTTGACATCGGTCTTGCCTTCCTTGTCCTAGCTAGGTGAGTTTGCTTTTGTTCATAGTTTCTGTTTTTAATAACTGTTGCTGTACAGACGACGGAGAGGCATGTTTATCGCGGTTGTCGGTCTTAGCCATCGCACAGCTCCTGTGGAGATCCGGGAGCGCCTCAGCATTCCCGAGGCCGAGGTGGGGGAGCGGATCCAGCAGCTCCGTGCCCACCCCCACATTGAGGAAGCGGCGATCCTCAGCACCTGTAACCGGCTGGAGGTCTACATCGTCACTCCAGAAATGGAAAGTGGTGTCCGACAGACGATGCAGTTCTTGGCCGAGGCGAAAGGGATCCCGCTGCCCCAACTGCGCCCGCACCTGTTTACGCTGCTCTACCAGGATGCGGTGACGCACCTGATGCGGGTGGCCGCCGGGCTGGACAGCTTGGTATTAGGGGAAGGGCAGATCCTGTCGCAAGTGAAAAAAGCGCAGCAACTGGGCCAGGCCTGCAACGGCATGGATCGCATCCTCAACCGCCTCTTCAAGGCGGCCATCACCGCCGGCAAGCGCATCCGCACCGAGACGGGGATCGGCACTGGCGCCATGTCCATCAGCTCGGCAGCGGTGGAGTTGGCCTTGCAGGAGCAGGGATCCCTTTCTCAGGGCAAGGTGACCGTGGTGGGGGCGGGGAAAATGGCTCGCCTGTTGGTGCAGCACCTCTTGGCCAAAGGGGCGGTGGATATCACCGTGGTCAACCGCTCCTTGGAGCGGGCAGAAGCGCTGGCCAAGCAATTTGAGCAGCCAATTCAAGTATTGCCTTGGGAGTCGCTGCTGAGTAGCATAGCGGAGTCCAACCTGGTCTTCACCAGCACCGGCGCCACCCAGCCCATCCTCACCTACGAGCAACTGGCGGGGGTGCTGCAGCCGGATCAGCCGCTGCTGTTGGTGGACATCTCGGTGCCCCGCAACATCGATCCCGGCGTGGAAAAGCTAAGAGGGGTACAGGTGTTCAACGTGGATCACCTCTCCCGTATCGTGGAAGAAAACCGCGCCCAACGGCAAAAGCTGGCCCTGGCCGCCGAAGCCTTGGTGGAAGAAGAAGTAGAACAGTTTATGGAGTGGTGGCGCTCCTTGGAGACGGTGCCCACCATTTCCAGCCTGCGCCACAAGGTGGAGTCCATCCGCGAGCAGGAGATGGAAAAAGCCCTCTCCCGCCTGGGCAAAGACTTCGCTGAAAAGCACCTGGAGGTCATCGAGGCGCTCACCCGCGGCATTGTCAACAAGATCCTGCATGATCCCATGGTGCAACTGCGGGCCCAGCGGGACATCGAGGCGCGGCGCAGGGCTATGCAAATTCTGCAGGAGCTGTTTAACCTCGATCCAATGCCGTTTCAGGCGCAGCAGGAGCGCTAGGGATCCCCAGGGGGTGAAGTGGGGTCAGGTGTTGAAGAATTGTAACAGCTCTCTCATCTCAGGGGGAGAGCTGCCCTTAGGATACAAAACGTAAGCGCTGGGAGTTGGGGGCATGTTCGGACAGTACGAAGTGTTTGTGCAGTTGCTGCTGTTGGCCTTGATCGTCCTGGCAGGGCCAGCGGTCATTCTGCTGCTTTACCTGCGCGGCGCCGATATGTAGGCGAGCCAGGCTGGTTGCCGGCGCAGTTGACAGAACCCCCTGAGCAGCCCCTGTCGGCATCGACCAGGGAGTTCGGCTTGTTTCTTTGTTATCTCTTAATGTAACGCTTCTTTGCGCTACAGTTATAGAGACAGCCCTAGGGCAAACTCGCCTGTAGGGCAATACTTTATGGGTTGATTATTTATGTCACTCCCCATCCGCAACGTCGCCATCATCGCCCACGTCGACCACGGCAAAACCACACTTGTGGACGCCCTGTTGCGCCAGGCGGGCACCTTCCGCGAGGGAGAGGACATTCCCGCCTGCGTGCTGGACTGCAACACGCTGGAGCGGGAGCGGGGCATCACCATCCTGGCCAAAAATACAGCCGTCCGCTACGGCGAAACCCTGATCAACATTGTCGATACCCCCGGCCACGCCGACTTCGGCGGGGAGGTGGAGCGGGTGCTGGGCATGGTGGAGGGCTGTCTGTTGGTTGTGGACGCCAACGAAGGCCCGATGCCGCAAACCCGCTTTGTGCTGCGCAAGGCGTTGGAAAAAGGCCTGCGCCCGCTCGTAGTGGTCAACAAAATCGACCGCCCTCGCGCCGAGCCCTACAAAGTTGTCGACAAGGTTCTGGATCTGTTTTTGGAGCTGGGGGCAGACGAAGACCAGTGCGATTTCCCTTACCTCTTTGCCTCGGGGCTGCAGGGCTTTGCCCTGGAAGAAGCCGACCTGAAAGCCTTTTTGGAAGGGAGGTACAGCGGCCCCTTGGACATGAAGCCCCTCTTTGAAGCCATCCTCAAGCATGTCCCACCGCCGATTGGGGATCCGGCCAAGCCGCTGCAACTACAGGTCACCACGCTGGAGTACTCGGAGTACTTGGGCCGGATCGTGATCGGCAAGATCCACAACGGCACCATCCGCCTTGGGGATCAGTTGGCGGTGGTCAAAGAAGATGGGTCGATTGCCAAGGGCAAGGTAACCAAGCTGTTTGGCTTCCAGGGCTTGCAGCGTGTTGAGCTGACCGAGGCTACTGCCGGCCATATCGTCGCCGTGGCGGGGTTTGCCGAGGCCAACATCGGCTACACCCTCACCTCTCCCGAAAACCCGCAGGCCCTGCCGCTCATTAAGGTGGACGAGCCGACGTTGCAGGTGATGATCTGCGTCAACGACTCTCCCTTTGCCGGCCAGGAGGGCACCTTTGTTACTTCGCGGCAATTGCGGGAGCGCCTGCTGCGGGAGCTAGAAACCAACGTGGCGCTGCGGGTGGAAGAAACCGACTCCCCCGATTGCTTTTTGGTCTCCGGGCGGGGCGAGCTGCACCTGGGCATTTTGCTGGAGACCATGCGGCGGGAGGGCTACGAGTTTCAGGTGGGGCAGCCGAAGGTGATCTTCCGCGAGGTAAATGGCCAGCCCTACGAGCCCTACGAGTGCTTGGTGCTGGATGTGCCGGAATCCACGGTGGGCGCCTGCATTGAACGGCTGGGGCAGCGGCGGGGAGAGATGCAGAACATGATGGTAGGCGCGGACGGACGGGCCCAGTTGGAGTTTGTCATCCCGGCCCGAGGGCTGATCGGCTTCCGCAGCGAGTTCATCCGCATTACCCGCGGCGAGGGGATCATGAGCCACAGCTTTTTGGAGTACCGTCCCCTGACGCCGGGGATCGAGACCCGCCGCAACGGCGTGCTGATCGCCTTTGAAGAGGGGGTGGCCACCACCTATGCCCTGAAAAATGCGGAAGACCGAGGGGTGTTCTTTATTACGCCAGGTACCCGCGTTTACAAGGGCATGATCGTGGGCGAGCACAACCGGCCGCAGGACTTGGAGTTGAACGTCTGTAAAACCAAGCAACTGACCAACCACCGCGCTGCCGGCGGGGAGGAGCTGGTGCATTTGCAGGCGCCGGTGGAGATGAACCTGGAGCGGGCGCTGGAGTACATCGGCGAGGACGAGCTGGTGGAGGTTACACCGAAGTCGGTGCGGCTGCGCAAGGCGCAGTTGACGGCCTCTCGCCGCTAGCGGTCGGCTCCTACCGTCGCAGGTAGAAGCGCAGGTTGGGAAAAGAGAAGGCCCCCCAGACGCCGAACAAGACGACTCCCAGGCCGAACAACGCCAGCCACAGGCGGGGACGGCTGTGGAGCTGCTGGGATCCCGCCTGGACGTAGGCCAGATCCACCCAGGCGGTGTTGCCGCGGCGGAACCAGCCCACCACCTTGACGCGCTGACCCATGAGGGCGCGGAGCCGCTTCAGGCCGGAAAAGACATTGCCCACCGGCCCCAGGGAAGAGGTGAAGCGCAGCGGCATCAGCCCAGTGGCATCTTGCAGCTTCAGCTCTGCCCCCAGTTGGTAGCCAGCCTGTCCCAGCCCCACCAATTCCCCCTCCAACTCCACCGGCTGGCTGCGGCAGGGATCCGCCTCGGGATCGGCCAGCAAGTGCAGCACATCGGTCGGCTGGGGCGACAGGGATCCGCGGTACATCAAGACCGCCTTGGATCCCAGGCCCAGGCCATAGCCCACCACCGCTGTTGCCGCAATCACCTTGGGATCGAGGCGATCTGGCAGCGCCAGATAGAGGATCAGCCCCAGGAGCCAGCCAATTACCATCCCGCTCACTTCGGCAGCATAGATAGCCAGATCCAGCCAGAAGCGGCTTTGCAGACGGGCCCCATCCAACTTGGGTCCGGATCCCAGGCTCAACTCTGGCAGCAGGCGCAGCCGTTGGGCATACCCCGCCAAGACCTGGAAGCGGTGCCCCAGCAACGGATGGCTGGAGTTGACCTGCATCCAGCGGGCCCAGGGGTTGAGCTGATCCCAGAGAAAGACTTGGCCGGCTTGGGCGGGATCCCGCAGGCGGCTGGCGGCACTGGCGGCGGCGGTGGTTTTGAAGTCCAAGAAGCTGAAGAGGCGGGTGCAGTGCAGCAGCGAAGAGGGGCGGCGGTCGTTTTTGTGGGCCTCCTGCAGGCCGGCAGCCGCTTTGAGCAGAGCGGCCATCAGACCGTTGGGATTGCCCGTCGCTTCCACTGCAAAATGGTCGGCGTGGTAGGTGCCGAGGCGACAGAGGAAAAACAGGGGATAGGAGAGCACCGTGTAGATCAGGTAGAGCAGCGGAGCCACATGCCCGATCAGATCCCGCCGCTTGTTTGCCAGTTGGCTCACCTGCTCCAGGGCCAAGTAAACCAGTTGAACGGGGGATCCCAGTAGGGTCAGGATCAAGATGTCGCCGTTGAGGATGCGCCCCAGGGCTTGGGCATAGACGGCGGCAATCTCATCCGGGGCAAGCTGCTGCAACAGGGCCTGGGTGACCACGATGCGGCCGCCGTCGGGAAGCGTGCCATAGACAAAAGCCAGCGGCCCCCCTTCCGGGATCACCCCCAGCCGAGGCAGTTTTAGCTGTTTTTGGGCGCAGAGGCGCTGCAGCAGACGGGCAGTCTCGGGACTGTGGCGCTCGATTTCCCCCAAGGTGGCCCAGCGCAGCTTGTGCAGCCGCCGGTGCAGGTGATCCATCAGCCAGGGGGCAAAAAACAAAAGGCCGACGCCAAAGTTGACCGCCAGGCTGCCGGCTACCAACCAGCGCAGGCCATTGCGCAGCCAGGGCAGCAACCCCTGCAAAAACCAAAGCTGCCGCGGAAAACTCAGCCGTCCGAAATCCAGGTGAGCGCCCACCAGCACAAAACTCAGCCACCAGAGGAACAGAATGCCCACCCCCAGGGATCCCCACTTGGCCCAGCGCAGAGGGCCGGCCCGCTCCGGCAGGGGGATCTTCAGGCCCAATTGACCGGCCCGTTGGCGGCTGGAGAGCGGCTGAGCCTCAGGAGCTGGCTCTGGGGAGGGTGGGGAAGCAGCGGGTTTTTCCACCGTTTGGGGCAGGCGGGGCAGGATTTTTTGGGCCCAGCCTCGCGCCTGCGGATCCGGGTGCTGCAGCAGTTCCAGACAAAGCGCCCGCGCCTTCTCCGTCTCGCCCAACTGATGGTAGGCCCGCACCAGGTTCATCTGGGCCTCCAGGGCTTGGCTGTCGGATGCGCCTGCTTCGCCCCGCTGGCGAGACTGCGCCAAGTAGGCCTCCAGCAGTTGGATGGCTTCTTGGAAACGGCCCTGCTGCAGCGCCTCCCTGCCGGCCTGAAGGGCATCGGGGGTCATCAGCCTGCTCCGAGATCTGCCTGCTCCCCCAGCTTACTCAAGGATTTGGCCTTGCTGAGGTGGATCCCCCCGAAAGGGGGTAGTGGAGCAAGCGCCGCCGCAGGCAATCCAGCGCCGTCTGGGCGCTCCACCAGCGCACCCCCTCTCGGCCCCGCAAGCTGCCGAAGCGGTACTCGTGGACTTCCACTTTCCCCTCCGGGTCGGCCAAGCCCAGATAGACCAGGCCAACCGGCTTGGTGGATGTTCCCCCCTCTGGGCCGGCAATGCCGGTAATGCTCAGGGCCCAGTCGGAGCCGAGGACTTGCTTGGCCCCCAGGGCCATCTGGGCCGCCACCGGCTCGCTCACGGCCCCGTGCTGCCGCAGCGTCTCTGGATCCACCCGCAAAAGCTGCTCCTTGATGCGGTTGTCGTAGGCAACAATCCCGCCGACAAAATAGCGGGAGCTGCCCGGGATCCCGGTCACCAATTGCCCCAGGAGCCCGCCGGTGCAGGATTCCGCCACCGCCAGCGTTTGCCCCCGCTGCAGCAGCAGCTCCCCCACCACGCTGGCCAAGGTGGCCTCGTCGCTGCCGAAGTAGTCTTCCCCAGAAACCTGTAAAATCTGCTCCACCACCGGGGCAATCAACGCTTCCGCCGCCTCGCGCGTGGGGGCGCGTCCGGTAACCCGCAGGCGCACCTCCCCCTGGCTGGCGTAGGGTGCCACGGTGGGATTTTCCCCCGCCAGCAGGGATCCCACCCGTTCGGCCAAGGTCGATTCGGGAATGCCCCAGTAGCGCAACACGCGGCTGTAGAACACCTCCTGGCCCCAGCCCAGGGAGCGCAAATAGGGCACAGCCGTCTCCTGCCACATCTGCTGCATCTCCCGCGGCACCCCGGGAAAGGTGAGGATGTGCAGGTCGGGCCGCGGCTGCCAGATGAGGCCACAGGCGCTGCCGACCGGGTTGGGCAGGACGGTTGCCCCCTGAGGCAAAAAGGCCTGCTTGCGGTTGCTGGGGGAGGGCTCCATACCTCGCTGGCCGTACTTCTGCCGGATCTCCTCCCAAACCTGCGGGTGCTCCACCATCTCCACCCCGAAGAAAGAGGCCAGCGCCGCGTGGGTCAGATCATCAGGGGTCGGCCCCAGGCCGCCGGTGATCAAAATCAAACGGGAGCGGTTGCAGGCCACCTCCAGGGCGTGGTGGATGCGGGCTTCGTTGTCCCCCACCACCGTTTGGTAATAATGGGGGATCCCCAGCTTGGCCAGCTCGGCTGCCAGATATTGGGCGTTGGTGTTGGTGATCTCTCCCAAGAGCAACTCTGTGCCAATGCAGAGGATCTCAGCCCCCTGGGGAATAGCGGTTTGCGGTGGGCTCATGCTTGGCCTTGAGCTCAGCTCAGCCGCAAGTATACAAGCATAGAGGTCTCGGCCCCCCTTCACGCCCTCAGATTTTTGGCTGGTCGTCGGCCATTCCGAATTGCGATCCCAGAAGACTTGCTCAAGCTCGCCAGGGATCCTCGGCCAGCCGAGCCAAAGCTTCCAAATCAGCACCCACCACGCGGTGCAGGATCCACTCGGGATGTGGCTTGGCGCCCAGGCGCCGGTAGAACTCCAATGCCGGCTGGTTCCAATCCAAAACCATCCACTCCAGCCGCCCGTATCCTTTGGCCACCGCCTCCTGGGCCACCCGCGCCAAGAGCGCCCTGCCGATGCCCCTGCCCCGGAACTCCGGCAACACGAACAGGTCTTCCAGGTAGATTCCCGGCCGGGTGAGGAAGGTGGAGAAATTGCGAAAGTAAAGAGCAAAGCCCACCGCCTGCCCTTCTACCTCCGCCAGCAACGCCGAAACGAAGGCCTCGGGGCCAAACAGATGCTGTCGCAGCAGCTCAGCGGATCCCGTTACCAAGTGGCTCAGCTTCTCGTACTCGGCCAAAGCACAAATGAGATCAAACAGAACGGGCGCATCCTCAGGGGTGGCAGGGCGGATTTCCATCAGAACCTCTGGGGTACTCCCGCCACAGCGCAGCTTGGCGGGATGGGGGA
>NZ_JAOALE010000020.1:0-53745 GCF_047462575.1 Synechococcus sp. 'PEA 65AY6A-5F PE A' | reverse complement strand
TCACTGGGAAGCCCGCACTCTATGCGTCAGCATGAGTGCGGGAGTACGTCACGAAGCCAGAAAATTGACCAGCTTTTGCAGGCGATCCCAGGCAGCGCCGCTGGCAAGGATCTCCCGCGCTTGGGCAATTCCGGATCCCCAATCGGGAACGGCTCCGGCCACCTGCAGGGCCAAAGCGGCATTGAGGGCCACCACATCCCGCTGGGCAGGCGCTCCGGATCCTTGGAGAACTTGGGCGAGGATGGCGGCATTTTCCGCCAAGTTCCCCCCCTGGAGGGCCTGGACAGGTGCGGGCGTAAGATCGTAATCTCGCGGGTTCAAAACTTCTGTTCGTACCAGCCCACCGGAAAGGATGCCCAGATCGGTGGGCTGATCCAACCCGGCCTCGTCCAGACCTTCGCGGCTGTGCAACACCACGGCCCTTTCCCGCCCCAACAGACGCAAGGCCTCGGCCATCACCGGCACCAGCTCCGGGGCATAAACCCCGATCACCTGGCGGTTGGGATAGAGGGGATTGACCAGGGGCCCCAAGAGATTAAAGACAGTGCGAACTTTAAGGGCGCGGCGGTAGGGGATCACCGCCCGCATGGCCGGGTGCCAGTGGGGGGCAAAGAGAAAGGTGATGCCCACTTCCGCCACCGCCGCCCGCACTTGCTCTGGCTCAGCGCTCAGGTTCACCCCCAACGCCTCCAGCACGTCCGCCGAGCCAACCTTGCCAGAAGCAGAGCGGTTGCCGTGCTTCACGACTGGGATCCCGGCAGCGCTGACCACGAAGGCCACGGCAGTGGAAATGTTAAACGTGCCGGCCCCATCTCCCCCGGTGCCGCAAGTATCCACCAACAGGGGCAGATCCAGGGGGGATCCCAGGGAAGCTCGCTGCAGCACCCGCGCCATGCCGGCCAGTTCACTGGCGCTGACCCCCTTGGCTTGCAGGGCCGCCAAAATCGCTCCCGACACCACATCCGGCACTTGGTTGTGCAGCCAGCCGTTCATCAACTGTTCGGCTTGGGCTTCGCTCAGAGATTGCCGCTCCAGCAACTGTCCCAAAAGCTGGGGCCAAAGGTCAGCCGTTTCCGTCATGGGGCGGGATCCGGGTTTTCAGTAAGCCCTCATCCTAGCATAGGTCTGCGGGGGCTCTTTCGGCCAAAGCGGCTAGAGATCGCGCAGCCAAGGGTCCGAGACAGGGGCAGCCGCCGCCAGATCCCTTCGCTCCCCGTGGGATCCAACAAACGCCAGGCCAGCAACCCTGCTGCCGAGAAGAAAGCCAAAGCCAGCAGCAGCGCCAGGGAGTTTTGCACGCTTTTCCAGGCGAATCCAACCTGAGATCTCCGTTGAACAGGTCGGGAGCCCTTTTGAGCGGGGGAGGGTGGTTTTGCAGAAGTTGGGGAGGGGGGCAACGGAGCAGCGGGAATGGGAGGCCCTGGCAGCCGCTTCCAAGCCATAGCCACAGCCTGGGGGCGCTGGCGCTGGCGCATCCACCGGTTGAGCTCGGCCAGAGAGATGGCACAGAGGTTGGCAAGGCCCAGCCCCTGCACTCGCTCGACCAAGGGTCGGTCGTTGCTCACCACCACCACCAGGGATCCCGGCTGCTGTTGGGCCAGGGCATAGGCACACTCGGCAATGGCCTGCTCTAGGCGGACTCGCAGCGACTGCTCGCCGGCGTTGACTTCACCCACCAGGGCGCGGGCTTCTGAGACGGCAAATCCCAAACGGGGCCAGTGGCGCAAGAAGGCGCGCGCTGTCGATTCTTCTTGGGGGTCGATGGCCTGTCGGGTTAGGCGTTCTAGCTCCGCCATCACCGCCTGGGGCAGCACACACACCCCAAAACGGGCCCATTCCTGCCACAGAGCCGGGCGACCGGCCAGGATCGCAGAGCTGTCGAAAACGAGCAACGGCGAGATTTCGGCCATAGGGGGCGCCAGCGGCGGGCTCACCCTCAATTGTGCAGCTTCTCCGAGAACTTGGGGAGGCGGGATCCCTCGGCCAAACAGAGGCGGATGGCCAGCGGGTAGAGGCGGTGTTCCTGGGCCTGGATGCGCCGGTAAAGGGATTCCACCGTATCTTCCGGCAAAACCGGTACGGCTGCTTGCGCCACAATGGGGCCGCTATCCATTTCCAACGTGACCCGGTGGACGGTGCAGCCGGTGATTTTCACGCCGTACTCCAGCGCCTGCTCCACCGCCCGCAGGCCCTTGAAGCTGGGCAAGAGGCTGGGGTGGAGGTTTAAAACCCGCTCCGGATAGGCAGACAGCAACACTTGGGTCACCAAACGCATCCAGCCGGCCATGATCACCCACTCCACCTGATACTCCTGGAGCACTTGCAAGATGGCCGCGTCCAGCGCCTCCCGGCTGGCATAGTGCCGATGGTTGAGCAGAATACAAGGGATCCCTCTTCGCCGCGCCCGCTGCCGCACGTAGGCGTCTGGATTGTTGGTGATCACGACGGCAATTTGCGCCCGTAGCTCGCCAGCATCGATGGCTTGGGCGATGGCCTCGAAGTTGCTGCCGTTGCCGGAAGCCAAGATGCCCAGGATCCCCGGCTGGGGAGGAGCCGGGATCTCGCCGGGGTCTGGCCAGAGGAGGTTAGGCAAGTCCATACGAAAAACTCGAGGGAGAGTCCGCAGCCCCGCTATTTTAGACCCAGCCGGATTTGGCTGCGACCTGCTCTTGTCGGAGAGAGAGTCCAAAAACTAGGCTGCCACTGATGCTATCCAGCCTGTCCAGCACCGCTCAAACCCTGGGCAAGGAGCTGAAAGCGCTGAACTGAATTGTGCAAAAGCACGAGGTGCTGATCGCAGAAACTGATGCTGGCTCCCCGAGGAGCTCTGGCTCGCTTTGACAGGCGCAGCGGTGCTATCGAGCTCCGCCCGGCTTAGCTGCAGGAGGAAACGGGAGAGATACGCCAAGAAATGCTGCGGATGTGGCAAGGGATCTGCAATTGGTGGCGGGATTTTCTGGAGTTTCTGCAAAGATAGGCCAAGCCAATTCCAGGAACTGGGCCTGGATCTTTCGCGGGCTGGTCTAAATTGGGAAAGCATTGACCTTGGTGTGAGAGCATGGCTCCCTTGAGAAAGCGACAGCGGCGATTTTGGCTTTTTGGCCTGATCGTCCTTCTGGTCGGATTGATGGGATCCCTGACGCAAGCGCAGCAAAGCCTCACCCAGGCCCAGTTGGAGCAGGCCCAATACGTGCGCAGTTGCGGCACTTGCCATGTGGCGCTGCCCGCTCAGGTGTTGCCCACCGAAACCTGGCGACGGCTGCTACAGGATCCCAACCACTACGGCCAGCAGATCCAGCCCCTGACCGGCGTGGCTTTACAACTGGCTTGGGGCTATTTGCGGCCTAATTCCCGTCCCCTGCGCCAAGGGGAACCGGTGCCCTATCGCCTGGCCGAGTCTCGCTACTTCCGCGCTTTGCACCCGCAAGTAGACTTTCCCAACCCAGTGCGGGTGAGCGGCTGTGTGGATTGTCACCCCAAGGTCGATGCGGGAGACTTTGCCAGCCTCTCGCCGGAATGGCAATCTTGAGAGGCGCAGAGACAGCATGCAGGTAGATATAGGCGCTATTCTGACCGGATATGCCCAGGGCTACTTCCTCATGGCGGACGAAGAAACCGGATCCCTGGCCTGGTATGGCACCGAGCAGCACGCGCTGATCCCTTTGGACGAGCGGTTTCACTGTCCCCGTTCGCTGCGGCCTTTGGTGCGCGGCAGTTGCTTTCAGGTGCGGATCAACGGCGCTTTTGAGCAAGTGGTGGAGGGCTGTGCCGCTCGCCCCCAAACTTGGATTAGCTCGGAATTAAAGCAGATCTACCTTGCCCTGCACCAAGCGGGGTTTGCCCACAGCTTTGAAACCTGGCAGGGAGACACCCTAGCAGGCGGGATCCTGGGCATTGCTTTGGGGGCGGCCTTTATCGGCGAATCGATGTTTTACCGCATTCCCAACGCTTCGAAGGTGGCGCTGGTCAAGCTGGTGGAACACCTGCGGGAGCGGGGCTTTCGCCTTTTTGACGCCCAGTTGATGAACCCGCACCTGGCTCGCTTTGGGGCTTTTCTCATGGACGGACGGGATTACCAGGAGCTGTTGCAGCAGTGCCTGCGGATCCCTTGCCGGTTTGACTGAGCCAGCGCCCTGGGGGGCAGGGGGTATTTATCAAGAGGGGTGGATTGGGCTAGGTTAAAGGTAGTGTTCAGCTTTTGTTCCGGCCATCCCGATGTCGCAGCCCTCTCCTGTCAGCTCCACCCCTGTTGAGAAGGGATCCTCGCCTCAGGTGAGCTATACCCGCCTGGCTATGCGCAACATGGTGCGTAAAGGCAAAACCTCCCTCCTGCACTTCACTCTGACAACAGCGGGGTTGCTGGCAGTGTTGGTAGGGCTGGCGTATCTGTTTCACTGAGTTTCACTGCCTTTGATGTTCCCTCCTAAACTTTTCCCAAAGTTAAGTGTTAGGAAGGTAAAGGACGGGCAGCGAGGGAGCCGGGTTTCGTTGGCGGCAACCTCTGCTGCTGCAGACCTCATCTTTGGCCCTTGGGACTTTTGCCTATGCAAACTTCGCTAGATCGCACCTCCACCCGTTCTGGCATTCGCCTGCTGTTGTTTGCTCAGGGTCGAGCCAATATCGAGGAACTGGCGGAGCAATTGCGTCGGCACATCCAGGGGCTGCCGGGCCAGCATCCTGCCCATCTGAAGGTGGTACCGCTGGAGGAGCACCCCTACCTAGCAGAGCACTACAAGTTGGTGGTGACGCCAGCCTTGGTGAAAGCAGAACCCCTGCCGGCTCAGGTCTTGGCGGGCGAAGATCTGGCGACGCAGTTGGAAGTGTGGTGGCCCCGCTGGCAGGGTCAGGCGGCTTTGGTTTCCTACCAGGAAGAGGCGGGTCAAGATCCTGCTCCTCCCCCGACCACCGAGGCGTTGTTGCAAATGTCGGAAGAGGTGTTTTCGCTGCGCCAGGAGCGCGCCCAACTGCGGGAGCAGTTGGACTTCAAAGACCGTGTTCTGGCCATGCTGGTGCACGATTTGCGCAGCCCCCTGACGGCTACAGCCCTGGCGGTCGAAACCCTACAGCAAGGGCGAGAAGGATCCCTGGACAAGGCGGTGGAGCGGCAGTTGTTCGAGCATGCCCGCCAGCAATTGCGCAAGATGGACAGCATGATCACCGATATTCTCGAGTCGGCCCGTGGCAGTGCCTCGGAGCTGCGGATTCGAGCCGTGGAAACTCAGTTGGCCAGCCTATGCCAGCCAGTGATCGAGGAGCTACTGCCTCGCATCCAAGCCAAGCAATTGCAGTTTCAAGCCGATATTCCGGTCGATCTGCCCACAGTTCACGTGGATCCCGACAAGATCCGCCAGGTTATTTTCAACCTGTTGGACAATGCCATCAAGTACACTCCCGCCGGGGGATCCATCCGCCTCAACATCCTCCACCGCACCAGCCAAAAGGTACAGGTGACCGTCAGCGACACCGGCCCTGGGATCCCGGAAGCCGAGCAAGAGAACATCTTCTCCGATGCGGTGCGCCTATCCCGCGACCAACAGCAGGAAGGCTATGGCATTGGCCTTTCCCTTTGCCGTCGCATCGTGCGCGCCCACTATGGCCAGATTTGGGTGGAATCGATCCTGGGCAAGGGCAGCAGTTTTCATTTCACCTTGCCGGTGTATCGACTCTGCGGTCGCTAGCCAAGCTTTGGCCCTCGCTTTTCCCTGTTTCTCCCGAGAGCATGATCGGCCAGAACCAGTGGGGGCGCATCAGGATCACGGTGTCGATGACGTGAATGATGCCGTTGTCCGCCTCGATATCCGCCTGGATAACGGTGGCATTGTTCACCTCAAACACGTCCCCCTCGATAAACAAATCGATGGGGGATCCCTCTACCGAGCCTACACTCTGGTACTTGGCCAAATCCGCCTTTTTCAGGCGACCGGGCACCACGTGGTAACACAAAATGCGAGTCAATTGGGGGATGTTTTGCACTAGGGTGGTGATGGTGCCGGGGGGCAACTTGGCAAAAGCCGCATCGGTGGGCGCAAAAACAGTGAAAGGGCCAGGGCCTTTCAAAGTATCCACCAAGTTTGCCGCCTTCACGGCTGTAACCAAGGTGGAAAAACCCTCAGCAGAAACTGCAATATCGACAATATCAGGCATGGCCAAGATCCTTGTTTTGCTGAAGTGGGAATAAAGGTCTGGACGGCAGGTTCAGAAGAGCAGTTGGGTCCAAGCAGGATCGGGAAAAGGGAAAGCCAAAACCGACCACCTGAAATCGGCGTAATTGTCCTCAACTAGCGGTAGTTTTGATCCTGAATATAGGAGAGGCGGGCTGCCTCGCGGATGCCGTATTCCGGTCGGGTGAAGCGATTGAGCTGTCCCTCAAAATAACGGCGGTTCATCATCAAATGCCGCGGGTTGGGATCGTCCAGAGGATACAAGAAAGCGGCTCTCCCCGCCTGGATCACGGCTGAAGTAACGTTGTACATGGAGCGCTGGAAGCTGATCCCAAGCTGGATCAGCATGTCGTCTTCACCACGGCAATGCTTGCGGTAATACTCCACCAAATACTGGGGCAAAAAGTGGTACATATCCTGGTGCAAAAGGGTCGGCGGGATCCCGGCACTGCCCACCGGAAACTTATCGGCGTAGAGAACCCCGTAGTGGAAATCCAATTGGTTGGTGGGAACTTCGTTGGCTTGGGCGTTGTAGGACTTGGTGCCGCGGAAGGGAGAGGTGCGATAAAACACCGCTTCCACATAGGGGAAAGCCGCCTCGTATAGCCAAGTGAATCCTTTGGATTTGGGCACAATGTCGTACCACTCTCCTCGAATGCGCACCCGGTGATAAATGGGCCGCCCGGCAACGGCGAAGATCCCGTTAACCAAAAAGTTCATCGCCTCCGGCACGCTGGTGATTTTGCCCTCGTCGTAGAGATCGCTCATCTCAAAAAAGACGGGGGCCATCACCTCCCAAAACAGGCCCAGCACCGAATACATGGTGGCCTGGCGGCAGAGTTCCAGAAACATGTCTGGAAAGAGCTTGTACAGGCCGGTCAAAAGGGGGTTGCCCTGGCAGTAGGCGCGGATGGCGCGGTCGGCATTTTGCTTGTATTCTTCCGAATCCATATAGGGATCCAGCAGGCCTCCCATATCCCGGTGCCAGAGCATGGCCCGCATACATTCTTCGGCAAATTCCATGTTGATGCGGTCATGCCAAAGGTGATGCAAAATCCGCGGCAGCTTGCGCTTGAGCTCCCCTTTTTCCATGAACTCCAGCAGTTCCGGGTGGGCCGTAGCGGGGCCGCGCCAAATGCGCAAATCGGCATTATCCCCGGCGTAGTGGTTGGCCAGCTTCAAATATTCTTCGGGAATGATGAACTTAAAAAAGGGCAAGGGATCCACAAACACCTGCTCGGCAATGTAGAGCAGATCGCGCCAGTAAAAGTCCATCGGCACCGCATAGGCTTTGTAGAGGCCGATAATTTGCATCAGGTTTTCCGGCGTATCCGGCAGCATCGATCCCCCTGCCTCGAGGCGATGCACCACCTCGGCAAAGGGATGGGTGGAAGGGGGGAGCTTGGGCGTAACCAGGGTCGTCGTCATGGAAAAAGTCTCCAACTCTTCACTGCCTTCGGCTAGGGGAGAAAGTCATGAGCTTGCGTTGTCCATCAGGGATCCCTGCAGCAAACTGGAGGGAGAAGAATGTTCGGCTTCCGCGATGACAAGCGTCTGGGCTTGAGCCACCTGGGTGGATAGAGTAAAGGCCAAGGTTTGGGGCCATTTCACCAGGTTCATGGGCTGGATCCCAAACCAGACGATCAAGGCAGTTAAAAGAAAGCCCGGGATCCGCTCCCAACCTTGCACCCGGGGGTAGTAGGCGGTGCGGTTGTCCAATTTGCCGAAGCAGGTGCGGTTGAGCAAAATCACAAAATACACCGCCGTCAAGCCGGTGCCGCAGATGCTGAGCAACGTGGGCAACGGAAAATCTTGGTAGCTGCCCTGGAAGATCAAAAACTCGGCCACAAAGCCCACCAAGCCCGGGATCCCGGCGCTGGCCATGCCGCCCAAGATCAACAGGGCGCTCACGGTGGGCAGGCCGCGCAGAGGATTGAGCAGGCCGTTGAGCACGTTCAGATCCCGCGTTCCCACCTTGCGCTCCACCAGGCCCACCAGATCAAACAGCAGCGCCAGAATCAGGCCGTGGGAGACCATCTGCACCATCGCCCCCGTCAGGCTAATCGGCGTGGCCGCCGCCATACCCAGCAGGATGTAGCCCATATGGCCGATGGAGCTGTAGGCCACCATGCGCTTGATGTCTTTTTGGGCGATGGCCGCCAAAGCCCCCGACAGCACAGCAATAGCCCCCCACCAGGCCAGCAGCCCACTCAGATCGGCCCAAGCCTGGGGAAACAACTGCAGCCCAAAGCGAAACAGACCATAGGTGCCCAACTTGGAGAGCACCCCTCCCAGCAGCACCGCCACCGGCGGGGAAGACTCGCCGTAGGCGTCGGGCAGCCAGGTGTGGAAGGGCACCAGCGGCATCTTGATGCCAAAGGCCACAATCAAAGCCAACAGGGCCAGGGTTTGGGCAGCGGGGCCCAGGGAGCTGATGCGAATCTCGGCCAGCTCAAAAGTATGGGGATCCCCCAGCCAGTAGACGGCCAGAAACGCCCCCAACAGGAAGACGGCGGAAACAGCGGTGTAGATCAAAAACTTGATGGCGGCATAATCCCGCTTGGGGCTGCCCCAGATGGAAATGAGCAAGTAGATCGGGATCAGCACCAGCTCGTAAAAGAGGAAAAACAACAGCAGGTTCTGGGCGGCAAAAGCCCCGTTGACCGACCCACTCATCAGCAGAATGCAGCCGTAAAAGAGATTGGGCCGCTTGGTCTCCGGCTCAGCCGTCAAAATGGCGATGAGAGTGAGCAGCCCGTTCAGGGCCACCATCAACAAAGCCAGCCCGTCCAAGCCCAGGGAGTAGCTCAGCCCGATTTGCGGGATCCAATCCCACCGCTGCTCCCACTGAAAGCCGGTCGCCTGCACGTCGAAGCGGGTAAACAGAAATAGCGAGATGGCCAACGGGATCCCGGCCAAGACCACCGCCAGCTTGCGCCCTCCCAAGCCCAGGAACAGCAGCAGGGATCCCAAAATCGGCAACACAATCAAGGCACTCAGCATGGTCTTTTCCCTCTTTCTTAAGGACTCCGTCCCCCTCTGCCTAGAGAATTAGCCAGCCCAGCAGGGCCACCCCCACCACAATCGTCAGCACATAGGCCTGCAACTGGCCGGAGGTGGTGTATTTCAAAACCTGACCTCCTGCCAGCACAACTAAGCTGGTCAAATTCACCACGCCGTCCACCACGTAGCGGTCAAAGAGGGCCGTAACCTCAGAAATGATGCGCACCACAAACACCACGCTGGCGCGGTAGAGCTTGGGGGTGTAGAAGTCGTTGGCCAGCAGATCCTGCCAGTCGGCCAAGAAAGCCCAGTCCACTGGCCGCCGCCCCCGCGGCAGGTACAGCCAGGCTCCCAACGCGATGCCCGCCAAGCTGGATCCGGCCATCACCGCAATCGGGATCCCCTGCAGAGCCGGCAAGAGATCCAAGGCCGCCAGAATCATCGGCACATGCAGCGTCACCCCCATCATGGCCGTGCTGGGCAACATCATCGGCCAGTGCACCTCTGGGGAGCGCTCGCTCATCTGCTGCGGCTTGCCTCCCCAAACCAGGCCGAATACCCGCGTCAGCCCCAGCGCCGTTACCGCGTTGGTGACCAGCACCACTGCCGCCCACAGCCCCTGCCCCGATTGCGCCAACTGCTGCCACAGATCCGTCAGCACCCAGAAGGAGCCGAAAGGCGGCAGGGCCACCATGCCGGCCATCCCCGTCAAAAAGCACAGGCCGGAAATGGGCCGCCGCGACCACAAGCCCCCCAGATAGCGCAGATCCTGGGTAATGCTGTTCCAGATCACCATGCCCAGCGCCATCACCAGCAAGGCCATCGCCGGGGCATAGGTGAGCAGCAGTTGGTAGGCCTGTTGCGTGTGTCCTGTGCCCACCGCTACAAAGATCAAGCCCATGTAGGCGCTCACCAGGTAGGACAAGGCCCGCTTGGCATCAATTTGGGCCAGGGCCACCAGGGATCCCCCCACTGCCGTCAGCCCCCCGATCACCAGCATCAGCCGCAACACCGTCGGGGAAAGCTCATAGAGCGGCTGCAGCCGAATCAACACCCAAGCTCCTGTGCCCACCACCACCGCATTGCGCAAGATCGTAGAGGGGATCGGCCCTTCCATCGCCTCATCCAGCCACAGATGCAGAGGGAACTGGGCACACTTGCCCACAGGGCCGGCCAGCAACCCCAGCCCCACCAAGGCGATCAAGTTCGGATCCACAGAGATAGCTCCTGCCTGCACCGACTTTGCCCAAGCCGTCAAGTCCTCAAACTCCCAGGATCCCGTCAAAGGATAGATGGCGATGACCCCCATCAAGAGCAACAGGTCGCCGATGCGCTTGGTTAGAAAAGCATCCCGGGCCCCAGTTACCACCAGCGATTGGTTAAACCAAAAGCCCACCAACAGGTAGGTGCCCAGAGTCAAAATCTCCAGGATGACGTAGCTGAAAAACAAAGAGTCGCACAGAGCCAGAGCGCACATCCCCCCCTCAAACAGGCCCAGCAGCGAGAAGAACCGCGCCCAGCCCCAGTCCATTTCCATGTAGCCAAAGCCGTAGATCTGGGCCGCCAGGTTTAGCCCCGTCACCACGGCGCAGGCCCCCAGCGTTAGCGATGAAACCTGCAGCGGCAGCTCCAACACCAGATCCCCTACCTGCAGCCAGGGCAGCCGAATCACCTGCGCCGGCTGATCCCAAATCGCCACCAGCGCCCCCACACTGTGCAAGAACGCCACCAAGGTCAGCAGCGCATTTAGATAGCCCGCCGGTCGGGGGCCGGTGCGCCGGGTGATCCCAGGGGACCAAATCAACGCCCCCAGCCACGCCACTAGCGCATAGAGGGGAATTAACCACGCGGTTCTGACCAGCCCGTCCAAACTCATAATCCTCCTTACGGCCAGGAATCCCGCCTGACCCCATCGCCTACTGAGATCCTGTAAAAAATCTTAAGAGGCATCCTAGTGGCAAACTAGGATAGATAAAAATCAAGTTTTCCGATGAAGGCTATAGATTTCTAGCTAGGGAAGCGGAAACCTTCTCGCAGGCAACACAGACAGGCAGGAACCGTTGCCGGAGGGCTCCAGGTGGAGAGGGCCTCGGCCAAGGGACAGCTTGGCGCAAAAAGTAGAGGGATCCCCTTTTCCAGCGGGGATCCCCGTCGAGCTTTGGATGTCATCGTCGACTGTGAGCCTTGGTTCCTCAGCAGGAGGTAAGACTTGCCTTCATGGGCCTAGGTCAGCTCTCCGACTTGCTGGAAGTCTGCACGTACAAGATCACCAGGAAGATCGAGGGCACCAGAATAACCAAAATGGTGGCCAAAAGGCCCAGGTAGTTCGTCTCCATAGCTGCACACGCCGCAAACCCAACTGGCAGCTAGCATACCATTCTCAGGTACGCCTTGCCCAAAAGCGGCCAAGCCGGCTCTAGGGTTTCGTCTTCACCGCAACATCCCCCAATACCTTCGTCTGGCAGGCGAGACGATAGGTATCGGGCTTGCGCTTGAGCTTGCGGTTTTCCGCCTCGGTGCGGGGAGAGAGGTTCTCGGCTCCCTCGACAATCTCCACCACACAGGTGCCACACTGGCCGTTGCCGCCGCAGTTGAGCAGCTTGGCCATCATCTTGTAGAGGTCGATCTGGTTCTCCAGCGCCTTCAAGCGCAGGTTAGCGCCTTCCGCGACGACGATCTCTCTATTCTCGTTGACAAAGCGAATCGTTGCCATAATCTCGCCCGAAACCACGACACCTTTCAGATTGAGCCAGGAAAGCTCCAGGGTTTGCTAAGTATTGTTACACTTTAAATCATATTTTTAATCTTTGGCGAGAGATCTGGGAAGATGATGGCAGATAAGAGGGCATCCCGCCTGAAGCCGCTCAGGTCAGTTGCGTTTCGTTATACTGTTTGATGCCTGTGATGAAAATTCTGAGAGCGATGTCCTCACTGGGTGCGCTCTTGGGTTAGGTGGGTGCGGCACCCCTCGACACTGAAGAGACTGCTTAGGTAAGGATCCCAGGTGAAGATGTCGGCTTCAGTTTTTTGACTGGATATCGCGCAAGTGTTGGAGAACGTGGAGGATCGAGCTTTATGGGACTACCGTGGTACCGGGTCCACACCGTTGTATTAAATGACCCAGGTCGCCTGATCGCGGTACACCTGATGCACACTGCGCTGGTGGCAGGTTGGGCCGGATCGATGGCGCTGTATGAAACGGCTATTTTCGATCCATCGGATCCTGTCCTGAATCCGATGTGGCGTCAGGGCATGTTCGTCATGCCATTCATGGTGCGTCTGGGGGTGGTCAACTCCTGGGGCGGCTGGAATATCTACGGCGAGAGCGTGGCCAATCCCGGCTTCTGGACGTTTGAAGGGGTAGCCACTGCTCACATTGTTTTGTCTGGCTTGCTCTTTTTGGCCGCCTGCTGGCACTGGGTGTACTGGGATCTGGAGCTGTTCCGGGATCCCCGTACCGGCGAGCCGGCTTTGGACTTGCCGAAGATTTTTGGGATCCACCTGCTCTTGGCCGGGATCCTTTGTTTCGGCTTTGGGGCTTTTCACCTGACGGGGGTGTTTGGCCCAGGGATGTGGGTCAGCGACCCCTACGCGACGACAGGGCATGTGCAGCCGGTGGCGCCGGAGTGGGGGCCGGCAGGGTTTAACCCCTACAACGCTGGCGGGGTGGTGGCCCACCACATTGCCGCGGGCATCGTGGGCATCATTGCCGGCCTGTTTCACATTACAGTACGCCCACCCCAACGCCTCTACAAGGCTCTGCGCATGGGGAACATTGAGAGCGTGCTCTCCAGCTCGATTGCGGCCGTGTTTTTTGCCGGCTTTGTGGTGGCCGGGACGATGTGGTACGGCAGTGCCACCACTCCTGTGGAGCTGTTTGGCCCCACCCGCTACCAATGGGACTCCGGCTATTTCAACCAGGAAATTAACCGGCGCGTCAATGCCGCTATGGAGGCCGGGATGACCCGCAGCGAGGCCTACAATTCTCTCCCCAAGTCGCTGCTCTTCTACGATTACGTGGGTAACAGCCCGGCCAAGGGTGGTTTGTTCCGGGCTGGTCCGATGAACAAGGGAGACGGTATTGCTATCGAGTGGCTGGGCTACCCCGTCTTCCGGGACCGTGAAGGTCGGGAGCTGACGGTGCAACGCATGCCCAACTTCTTCGAGACGTTCCCCGTCATCCTGCGGGACGCCGATGGCGTGGTGCGGGCGGACATTCCCTTCCGGCGCGCCGAGTCACGCTACAGCTTTGAGCAGGTGGGCGTGACGGTGGAGTTCTACGGCGGCAAGCTGGACGGTCAGGTGTTCACTGACCCGCCAACGGTTAAAAAGTATGCCCGTATGGCTCAGTTGGGCCAGCTCTTCGAGTTCGACCGCGAAACGCCTAAGGCCGACGGCACTTTCCACACCAGCCCCCGCGGTTGGTTTACCTTCGCCCACGCGGTCTTTGCGCTGCTGTTCTTCTTCGGGCACATCTGGCACGGCGCCCGTACTCTCTTCCGGGATGTGTTCGCCGGTATTGACCCGAACATGAGCGAGGAAATGGTGGAATTCGGCGTCTTCCAGAAAGTGGGGGATCCCACCACGCGCAAGGTGCAAGAAGCGTAAGGCTTTCTCGCGGGATGACCGCCGGCACTGTGTTTCTCTGGGGAGAGGGGGTGCTGGCGGCTTTGAGCTAATCTGGAATCAAGCCCCCTTAGGATTCTGATTTGGAGGTTGGTATGGAAGCCATCACCTACACCTTTATTCTGTTTTTGACGCTGGGCCTTCTGTTTTTTGCCGTCGCCTTTCGCGAAACTCCTAGGATTCAGAAGAAGTAACCTGCGCCAGGGGCTGCTGTTGTCGGCTTGCTGAGAGTGTTGAGTGGGTTGAGGCGGCCAAAAGAGACGGCAGTTGTACCCCGTACAAGGCCGGAAAAATCCCCGGCCTTGTTTTTGTTTTGTTTTCAGAGGGCGCTCGGTTCCAGGCTGGTAGAGTATCCCCCAGGCAACCCAGCAAAGCTGTTTTCAAAACGGTAGCTGTCCTCTCCTGCTGGCAGAGGGGGTAGCTACTGGCGCTACTTTATTGAGCTTTATTGAGATTTGTTATCAGTATTTTGGAGGGGGAGCTCTTGTCCCACTGCTCGAATGGGATGGCTAGAATTGCTTCGGGATGGTTTCCAGAACTACGGGGATTGCTGCGGCTCGAGTTCGCAACCAAGTCAACTTCAGGTTAGCGATGGCAACAGTGCTGCTGGTGGAAGACGATCCAATTAACGCCCGCGTTTTCGACAAAGTGTTGCGGCGGCGAGGCGGGTTTGAGGTCTTTCACAGCCAGGATGTGGAGGAGATCCTACGGCTGGCGCAGGCGCACGAGGTGGACGTGATTTTGCTGGATGTCTCCCTTTCTCAAAGCACCTTTCGTGGCGAGGCCGTGGACGGGATCCGCATTGCCCAACTGCTGAAGGGGGATCCCCGCACCAGCTCCATTCCTATCCTCTTGGTAACGGCCCACGCCATGCGGGGCGACCGGGAGACTTTTTTGGCCCAGAGTGGGGCCGATGGTTACCTTGCCAAGCCAGTCGTGGATCACGAGGAGATGGTGAACCAAGTGCGCCAGGTGTTGGCTCAGGCTCAGCAGGGCTAACTGGACAGGCTTTGCACAATCGACTGCCAAAAAGGGATCCCATCCTGCCCCGGCAAGTCGGGATCCGCCGCCCGCTCCGGGTGAGGCATCAGGCCGAGGATGCGACCGCTAGGGTCACAAATGCCGGCGATGTTGTCCACCGAGCCATTGGGCGCGACCGGAGCATAGCGAAAGACGATCTGCCCCCTGTCCTGCAACTGCTTGAGGGTATCGGCATCGCAGACGTAGCGGCCTTCCCCATGGGCGATGGGCAGGGTCAGGGTGGCTCCGCAAGGGTAAGCGCTGGTCCAGGGCAGGTCTTGCCGCTCCACGCGGATCCCTACCCGGTCGCAGATAAAGTGCAGGTTGGCGTTGCGCACCAGCGCCCCCGGCAGCAGACCGGCTTCTGTCAAGATCTGGAAGCCGTTGCAAATGCCCAGGACATAGCCCCCCCGCGCCCCATGCTCGGCCAGGGATCCCATCACTGGCGCAAAACGGGCCAGCGCCCCAGCTCGTAGATAATCCCCGTAGCTGAAGCCCCCTGGCAGCACCACCACATCCAGCCCCGATAAATCGGTTTCCCGGTGCCAGATGAGTCGCGTCGGGCAGCCCAAGAGGCCGCGGGTTACCCAGGCCACGTCGCGGTCACAATTGGAACCGGGGAAAACGACAATGCCAAACCTTACCTTGGCCATGGGGATCCCTTGCTGTGAAAACAAAAAGGTGGTGAGGGCTAGGCGTGAGCAATCAACTCTCTACAGGATCCACTTGGATTTGATAGGTCTCGATGACCGGATTGGCCAGCAGTTGCTCGCACAGCTCGTTCACCTGCTCTCGGGCAGTTTCGGCGTCAGGGGCCTCTAGCCGCAGTTGGATGTGTTTGCCAATGCGCACTCCCTGCACCTGGGTATGCCCTAACTGATGCAAGCTAGCCTGGAGAGCAGCCCCAGCAGGATCAAGTACCGAGGGGCGCAGGTGGATCTGAATCTGGGCCTGGAACTGCATAGAATAAAGCTGGACTTCTACAAGTGTATAGCTGGATGTCGCTTGCTTGAGGTCAGCTTATGGATGCGGCGCGCGTCGTGGCCATTGCCCAGAATGTTTTCCGGGAAACGATTCGGGATCGCGTTCTCTATCTGGTGATGGTGTTTGCGGTGGCCATGTTGGGAGCCATCGTTTTGATCCCCCAGGTAGCCAACCAGGCCCACAACAAGATCATTGCCGATCTGGGTCTGGCCGCTATCCACTTCCTGGCGCTGGTGGTGGCTATTTTCGTCGGCACCGGGCTGGTGAATAAAGAGATCGAGAGGCGCACGGTCTATGTGCTGATTGCCAAGCCCATGAGCCGGGCGGAGTTTATTGTCGGCAAGCATCTGGGCCTGTCGGCTTTGCTGTCGGTGCTGCTGGTCATAATGACGGCCGTCTTTTTGCTAAGCCTGCTGTTGGTGCAGGCCCCCATTTCCCCCTGGGCCATTCTCTGGGCAGTAGTTTTCACCTTTTTGGAACTGGTGCTGATTGTGGCGGCAGCGCTGCTGTTTGGGGTTTTTACCTCTCCAATTTTGGCCACCCTCTACACCATTGCCCTGTTCATTATGGGCCACGCCAGCCGCGCCCTGCTGCAGTTAAGCAAGCTGGTGGAAGACGCAGGTTTTGGCAAGGTGTTCGAGGTCATTTACTTGGTCTTGCCGGATCTGGAGCGCTTTAATCTAAGAGATGCTGCCGTTTACGGCCAAATTCCTCCGCCCACCCAGCTCCTTGGCGACGCGCTTTACGGTCTGATCTACACCGTTTTGCTGCTCATTTTGACGGTGCTGGTGTTTGCCCGGCGTGAGTTCTAATAAGCTCTCGTGGGGCTCTAGTTGAACCTTTTTTGCTCCCTCTCTCATGCAACTTTTCCACTTCCACACCCCTGAGCAAGTCCCTCCGGCAGGGATCCCAGCCTGCGCAGTGGCCATCGACGTGCTGCGGGCCACCACCACCATCGCCGCAGCTCTGGCGGCAGGGGCAGAGGCCGTTGAGGTGTTTGCCGACTTGCAGTCCTTGCAAGCGGCCAGCCGGAGCTGGCCGGCCTCCAAACGGCTCTTGGCCGGGGAGCGAGGCGGCAAAACGGTGACGGGATTTGACCTAGGCAACTCCCCCCGCGAGTACACCCCAGAGCGCGTGCGGGACCAGCGCATCTTCATGAGTACCACCAACGGCACCCGCACCCTGCAGCGCTTAGAAAGGATCCCGGTGGTGATCACGGCGGCCCTGGTGAACTTGGGAGCGGTAGTGGAGTTTCTCAGGCGAGGAGCTTTTGCCGAGGTGTGGCTGGTGGGATCCGGCTGGGAAGGGGCGTTTGCTTTGGAAGACACCGCCTGTGCCGGGGCAGTTCTGCATCGCCTGGGCTGCTCGTGGGAGCAGTTGGGCAACGACGAGGCAGTAGCCGCCCTGGCCCTCTACCAAACTTGGCAAGACAATCTCCTGGGCCTGTTGCGGCGCTCCAGCCATGGGCAGCGGCTGCTGGCAATTAGCCCCGAAAACGACAGCGACCTGGCCTATTGTGCCAAGTTGGATCGGCTCTCAGTGGTGCCCCAGCAGGTTCAGCCCGGAGTTTTGGCCCTCGCCGGCTAGCTGGCCTGGGGTGTCTTGTCGGCAACAGCCAAAGCCTTCTGGTGCAGCCACTCCTGCCATTCTCCCGGGATCAGCTTGCTGTGAAACGCATCTCCAGAGACAAACATATCCCGCTGGTTTTGGGCCAAAACGAAAATGGAGCGGCGGTCGAAATGGGAGGTGAGCCTGTAGAGGGTGTAGGGGCCTTCGGAGTAGAGGGTCAACGTTTCCTGATCCAGGCCGTGGCGGCTGCTTTGGCCGCAGGCCCGCAGGATCATGTTAATCAATTGTTCGTAGTACATATAACCCTTCCCGACGAGGTAGGGAACATCCCTGGGCACGACCTCAACAGCCAAGGCGGCTGCTGAGGCTTGGGCGGCTCGCGTGAGCCCAGTATAACTCCCGGCTCAGGCAACACTGAGCCCAACAGAGCAGGTGAGTTCAACAAGGCAGCGGCAAATGCGATAAATAGTAAGGCAACCCGTCAGCTTTGCAATTCTGCACAAGCATCCCCCATGGCCACTACGGCGCCTCGTTCTCTTCCCCCCACCGATCCTGTCCGCGTCGCCATTGTCGGGGCCTCCGGCTATGGAGGGGTGCAGCTGGTGCGGCTGCTCAGCGAACACCCCGGCGCGCAGATCACCTACCTGGCCGGTCAAGACAGCGCCGGCAAACGCTACGGGGATCTCTATCCTCACCTGGCCCAGGCGGTGGATTTGACCATCCAGCCTGTGGATGTGGAGGCCATTGCTGCTAGCAGCGACGTTGTCTTTTTGTCTCTGCCCAACGGCCTGGCGGCAGACCTGGCGCCGCCTTTGCTGGCCAAAGGGTGCAAAGTTCTCGATCTCTCAGCAGACTACCGCTTTCGCAACCTGGCCACCTACCAATCCTGGTATCGCCTGGGGCAGACGGATCCCAACTGGCCTAGCCCTGCCTATCGCCAGGCCAACGAGCAGGCGGTTTACGGGCTGCCAGAACTCTACCGGGAGGCCATCGCCCAAGCGCAACTGGTAGCCTGCCCCGGCTGCTACCCCACGGCCTCCCTGTTGGCGGTTGCCCCTCTGCTGCGGCAGGGGTTGGTGGAGCTGGACAGCCTGATTTTCGATGCCAAATCGGGCGTCTCGGGGGCGGGCCGCACCCCCAAGCTGGGATCCCTATTTGCCGAGGTGGACAGCTCGCTAGGCGCCTATGGCGTGGCCCAACACCGGCACACACCCGAGATCGAGCAGGCCTGCTCCGACCTCACCCACACCCCCATCACCGTGCAATTTACGCCCCACCTGGTGCCGATGGTGCGGGGCATCCACGTGACCTTGTACGCCAACCTGCGGGATCCTGGCCTTGTGGGCGAAGATCTCATCACCATTTACAACGCCTTCTATCGCCAATCCCCCTGGGTCAAGGTGCTGCCCCGCGGCGTTTACCCGCAAACCAAGTGGGTTGCCGGCACCAACACCTGCATGATTGGGGTGGAAGTGGATACCCGCACCAACCGGGTCATTGTCCTGTCGGTGATCGACAACCTGATGAAGGGACAAGCCGGGCAAGCGGTGCAATGCCTCAACCTAATGATGGGGTGGCCGGAAACCTTGGGCTTACCGCAGCTTGCCTTATACCCCTAGCTATAATGCCGGTAATTCCCCCGCGGCCCAGTTTGCCCATGCCTAACCTCTTCTCCCCCAATCTTGATCCCAACGCTGCCCCACCTGCCGCGCCGGCGAACTCTCCACCTTCTAGGGCCGGGGATCTGAACTGGGAGGAGCTGTGGCAGCAACTGGAGGCGGGCTGGCAGGAGCTGCCCCGACGCTCCGAAGAAACAGTGCAGCAGACCCTAGCTCGTTGGCAACTGGAGTGGGGCGGCTTGTGCCGCGAGGCGCGAGATCGGCTGCAGGCAACTCTAGACAAAGCCAGAGCCACAACCTCTCCAGAGCCCCTCCGGCGAGAGCTGCAAGCGCTTTTGCCTCTGCTCAACCCCTGCCAATGGGAGGTGGTCATCGGCTCTCTGGAACGGGCCGCCGACCGCGCCTGGCTGGCCAGCCTGCTGTATCACAGCCTGCAGGAGCCACCACACCCCGAAGCAGCCACCAACGGCATCCCTGCCTGGGCGGGGGCCTTGACCTCTGAGCAGCGCTCTACCTTGGAGGCGATGAGCCTGCGGGCCTATGGCAACAGCCGCCTACCTTTGGTGATGGACAAAAGCGGCGAGATCCAAGTGGAAGCCTCAGCCGCCCTCTTGGCCGCCCTTATTGCTGTCGAGATCGGCAGCGTGGGATCCGCAGGCGCCCTCTCTTTGCTGGGCACACCGGAGCTGCGCAAGCTCTTGAATGCCGAGGGCAAGCTGCGGCGCAGCGTCTTAAAACAGGGGCGAACTGCCCTCACAGAAGAGGAATGGCAAACTCTGCGCCAGTGGCTTGATCCCAAGGGATCCCCCCCCGACTGGTACCTCTCCCTCACCCAAGTGGGGATCCAAACCACCCAAGTGGGGGACTATCTGGCGCGGCGGCTGCGGGAGTTTTTCCAAAGCGAATGGATCAAGCTGGCGATCCCGCCCCTGTACCACTTGGTTATCGACGCTGTGCGGCTGTTGACGGGGGAAGTGTTTCTCAGCGTGGGCACAACCCTAGAATCGGCTTTGGAGTCGGCAGAAGCTGAACGACGCCTGGAGCTGCTGCTGCAAGCTTTGCCCCAGGCCCGGCACATTCCCAGTCCCGAGCGCATCCAAGCCGCTCTTCCCGCCGTTGTGGAGGCTGCTGAGACAACCCTCAGGCCGCTCTTGGCGCGCCAGTTGATGACGGTGGCCGACATCTTCGACCCGCCCATTCGCAACGAAAGCCTCAACGAATTGGGGCGGCAACTCAACCTCTGGAATCCCTTGCAGTTTTTGCTCACCTGGGGTACGTCTGGCTGGCTGGGCGCTCTGCTAGATGAGATCAAAAAATTGCAGCAAACCTACCCGGAAATGCCCTTGTGGGAGAGCTATCGGCAAGGGGTTGAGACGGCAGTGCAAGCGCCTCGAGTGATGGATCAGGCGGAAGCCTTGCGCCTTACCGCCAAGAGCTTGGATCCCAAGATAGAACCGTCGGACGACTAACCTAGCGCAGGCGTACCCTACCCCCTCAGCCGAAGTGCCCCCATCTGCGGGCGTATTCAGCATCGCATAGGGCACAAACTTAAGGCCGAAAAGTCCCAAAAAGTTGGACTTAAAATCTCAGCTTGGTTGATATCCTAAAAGCAGACAGACGTAGAAACAATACAATTGTTCTTTTGGTAGCTATAGACTTTTTTCTATCTTCTGGCGATTCTCGAGGGAGTTGCTCTCCGGTGGCAGAGTGCTTTAAGCAAAACGGCTCAACGGACTGGGGATCCCTGCCCCATGGCGGCTATCACTGGGATGGCTGTGCCGAGCCGTTTTTCGAGGGCTGGTACAGCCGGGTCACTTTACCTGGGGATCCGCCCCTCAGCTTTGCCTTCATGTACGCCATCGACCCCAGGCGGGGAGGCATGGCGCAGGTGTTGGGGCCAGAGGAGGAGCTGCATTGGCGCACCTTCCCCAATCCACAGCGCTTCTGGGCCAGTTGGCGGCACCTGGCCTTGGGGCACGCTGGCGGGCCAGGCGAGAGCTGGCGAGGGCTGCAGGAGCCCCTCACCTTCTTCCAACACACCGCCAGCGGCTACCAATACACCGCCCGCCTCAACCAGGGGATCCTGCCAGATCCTGTCAGAGGCGAGGCCATCCGCTGGCTCTATCGCATTCAACTCTGCTCTGCCTACGGGATCCCACCGCGGGCCACCATGGGAGCCTGGTCTTATCTGCCCATCTTCGAGCCGGGCTGGCAGATCCTGATGAGCCACGGCCTGGCCAGCGGCTGGGTGGAGTGGCGGGGCAGGCGCTTCGAATTCGAGCAGGCCCCCGCCTACGCCGAAAAAAACTGGGGACAAAGCTTCCCTCGCCGCTGGTTTTGGATCCAGTGCAACGCCTTTCCCAACCATTCCGGCCTCAGCCTCACCTGTGCCGGAGCTGAGCGGCAGGTGCTCACCCGCCCCGAAGAAGTGGCCCTGATCAGCCTGCATGGGTGGGGATCCCAGCCTTTTTTGGAGTGGCGGCCCGGCCAAGCTCGGCTAACCTGGCAGGTGGATCCCTGGGGATCCTGGCAGGTGCGCGGCGAAGACGCCCGTTGGTGCATCCAACTGGAAGGTCACACCCAGCGGCCTGGGCAAACCGTCTTCACCCCTGGCCCGGAAGGGATGCGGCGCAACTGCCGCGACACCCTGGCCGGCCATCTGCAGGTGCGGCTGTGGCAGCGCAACGGCCAGGTCTGGACGCAGGTGCTTGCGGCCAGCAGCTCCCAAGCCGGCCTCGAGGTGGGGGGAGAAGTTCCGCGATCCTGGCCAGGGCATTGTTGAACGTTGGCGGATATCTACACCCCCGTTGGACTTCCCAAAAAACGCTCTTGTGCTAGAATACCTAAGCCACATTGATAAGCTTCCATCTCTGGATAGGAGAGACGGGTCTTCAACCGTGGCTGTTTCGCTTTTCTTGCAGGTAGATAGCTTGCGCCTGTAGCTCAGTGGACTAGAGCACGTGGCTACGGACCACGGTGTCGGGAGTTCAAATCTCTCCAGGCGCGTCACGATCCCAGATGATTTTTCGTCTGGGGTATTTACCGTCCCTTAGTTGGCCTGAATCCTGTGTTAGGATTAGGCCTATCAAGTCCGCCTTGATGCAGGCGTAGGGAGCCCGAGGATCATGTTTGAACGCTTTACGGAAAAAGCCATCAAGGTGATCATGCTGGCCCAGGAGGAGGCCAGACGGTTGGGTCACAATTTCGTTGGCACCGAGCAAATCTTGTTGGGGTTAATCGGCGAGGGCACTGGGGTCGCCGCCAAAGTTCTCAAGTCCATGGGAGTGAACTTGAAGGACGCCCGCATTGAAGTCGAGAAAATTATTGGCCGGGGATCCGGCTTTGTGGCCGTCGAGATCCCTTTCACTCCCCGCGCCAAGCGAGTGCTGGAGCTCTCCTTAGAAGAAGCTCGCCAGCTCGGCCACAACTACATCGGCACTGAGCACCTGCTCCTGGGCCTGATCCGCGAAGGGGAAGGGGTAGCTGCTCGCGTCCTGGAAAACCTGGGGGTGGATCTGTCCAAGGTGCGCACCCAGGTGATCCGCATGTTGGGCGAGACCGCCGAAGTGACGGCAGGGGGTGGGTCTTCCAGCCGCACCAAGACGCCAACCCTGGACGAATTCGGCTCCAACCTCACCCAATTGGCCCAAGAGGGCAAGCTGGATCCCGTGGTGGGTCGGACGCGGGAGATCGAGCGCGTGATCCAGATCTTGGGCCGCCGCACCAAGAACAACCCCGTTCTTATCGGCGAGCCGGGCGTGGGCAAGACCGCCATCGCCGAAGGTCTGGCCCAGCGCATCGTGCAGGGGGACGTGCCCGACATCTTGGCCGACAAGCGGGTGGTCAGCCTGGATATCGGCCTGTTGGTGGCTGGCACCAAGTACCGCGGCGAGTTTGAGGAGCGCCTCAAGAAGATCATGGATGAGATCCGCAACGCCGGCAACATCATCCTGGTCATCGACGAGGTGCACACCCTCATTGGAGCCGGGGCTGCCGAAGGGGCCATCGATGCCGCCAACATCCTCAAGCCGGCTTTGGCCCGCGGCGAGCTGCAGTGCATCGGCGCCACCACGCTGGATGAGTACCGCAAGCACATCGAGCGGGATGCCGCCCTGGAGCGTCGCTTCCAGCCCATCATGGTGGGCGAGCCGAGCGTTTCAGAGACGATCGAGATCCTGTTTGGCCTGCGGGAGCGCTACGAGCAGCACCACAAGCTGAAGATCTCCGACGCGGCCTTGGAGGCGGCGGCCAAGCTGGCCGACCAATACATCTCTGACCGCTTCCTGCCGGACAAGGCCATCGACCTCATCGACGAGGCGGCTTCGCGGGTGCGCCTGATCAACTCGCAACTGCCGCCGGCGGCGCGGGAGCTGGATCAGGAGCTGCGGCGGGTGCTTAAGGAGAAGGATGCCGCGGTGCGGGCCCAAGACTTCGACAGGGCCGGCGAGCTGCGGGATCGGGAGATGGAGATCAAGCAGCAGATCCGCGCCATTGCGGCGGCCAAAAAAGCCGAGGAAAGCAGCCGCCAAGAGATGCCAGAGGTCACCGAAGAGGACATCGCCCAAGTGGTGAGCGCCTGGACGGGCGTGCCAGTGGCCAAGCTGACCGAGAGCGAGTCGGAGAAGCTGCTGCACATGGAGGAAACCCTGCACCAGCGCATCATCGGCCAAGATGAGGCGGTGCGGGCCATCTCGCGGGCCATTCGTCGGGCTCGCGTGGGGCTGAAAAACCCCAACCGTCCCATCGCCAGCTTCATCTTCTCCGGCCCAACAGGGGTAGGCAAAACCGAGCTGACCAAAGCCCTGGCGGCCTACTTCTTCGGCTCCGAGTCGGCTATGATCCGCCTCGACATGTCGGAGTACATGGAGCGGCACACGGTCAGCAAGCTGATCGGATCCCCGCCCGGATATGTCGGCTACAACGAGGGGGGGCAGCTTACGGAAGCGGTGCGGCGCCGTCCCTACACGGTGGTGCTCTTCGATGAGATCGAGAAGGCCCACCCGGACGTGTTCAACCTGCTGCTGCAGATCCTGGAGGACGGCCGCCTGACCGACGCCAAGGGCCGCACGGTGGACTTCAAAAACACCCTGATCGTGATGACCTCGAACATTGGCTCGAAGGTCATCGAGAAGGGTGGTGGCAGCCTCGGCTTCGAGTTCAACACCAACGACGAAGATGCGAACTACAACCGCATCCGCAACTTGGTGCACGAGGAGCTGAAGCAGTACTTCCGCCCCGAGTTCCTCAACCGGGTGGACGAGATCATCGTCTTCCGGCAACTGACCAAGGAGGAAGTGAAGCAGATCGCCGACATCCTGCTCAAGGAAGTGTTCGACCGCATGAAGGAGAAGAAGATTTACCTCACGGTCAGCGATCGCTTCAAGGATCTGCTGGTGGAGGAGGGCTACAACCCCAGCTATGGGGCACGTCCGCTGCGCCGTGCTATTCAGCGCCTGTTGGAAGACATCCTGGCAGAAGAGATCTTGACTGGCCACGTCAAAGAGGGATCAGAAGTCCTCATCGATGTGGACGAGGAGCGTAAGCCCAAGGTGCTGGTCACGGAGCCGGAGCGGGTGCTCTTGCCCCAGGGAGCGGAGTAAAGCTGCCGCCTCCCGTTCAGGTTCTGGTTCTTAGGAAGACAAGGGATCCGCTGCTGTTCTCGGATCCCTTGCTCTTCTCCTTCATCTGTGCTGTCGTTCTAGGAAGTTGTCTCTAGAGTCAAGGGATTGGCCGTAGGAGAACTTTGGCATGGTGCAATCGACCTACTACTATGGCGGCGCTCCGGTTCGGACTCCGCCTCCCGATTTGGCTTCGCTGCTGCTGCAAGAGCGCATTGTCTATCTGGGTCTGCCCCTGGCCGAGGAGGCGAATGCCAACGTCACCAAGCTGATTGTGGAACAATTGCTGTATTTGCAGTACGAGGATCGGGAAAAGCCGATCAAGATGTACATCAACTCGACGGGCACCTACAGCTACGACACGGCAGCTTTTGCCATTCTGGATACGATGAACTACATCAAGCCGCCGGTGCATACCATCTGCATTGGCAATGCCATTGGCATGGCGGCCATGCTGTTGGCGGCGGGCGCCAAGGGGTTCCGGGCCAGTTTGCCCAATGCCACGATCGTGCTGCATCAGCCGTATGGGGGCACCCGTGGACAGGCCAGCGATATTGAAATTCGCACCCGCGAGATCTTGACCTTGCGCAACATGATGCTGGAGGAATTATCTCGCAGCACGGGCCAGCCCATAGAGCGCATCAAGAAGGATACGGAGCGGCTGTTTTTCATGACTCCGGAAGAGGCCAAAGCCTACGGTCTTATCGATCAGGTGTTGACCAGCTCCAAAGCCCTGCCGAAGTTGGCAACAGCCAAAAGCTGAAGCAGAGGGATCCGTCGATGGTTCAGGTCCCTGTACAGCCTTTAACGGCGGAGGAGTACCTACGCCTCAAAAGCTGGCCTTATGAAGGACGGCTTGAACTTGAAGACGGGTATATTCGGGAAGTGCCAACTGAGGAGCGCATTAACACCCTCATTGAGCTGTTTCTGATTGCGGAATTGCTCAAGTTTTTGCCCGTCCAACGCCTGAGCTTGGGCCAAGTTGAGGTCGAAGTGCCCGCAGCCAAGGCTCGGTTTCGCAACCCAGATGTGATGGTTTTACATCCTGACCATGTGAGCTTGCTGGGGAACGGTCGCGGAACCCTTCGGCTGCCCATGCCCCCGCCGCTGCTGGTGGTGGAAGTGGTTTCTCCTGGAATAGACAATGAAAAACGTGATTATCAAGACAAGCGCAAAGACTATGCTGCCCGTGGGATCCTGGAATACTGGATTGTGGATCCCGCCAAGCAGTCGGTGTCGCGCTGGGTTGGCGGGGAATACGAAGACGAGGTTAAAACCGGCCCTGAACGCATTGTTTCCTCGGTTTTGCCCCAGCTAGATTTGAGCGCGCAAGACCTCTTGCAAGCGCATCGTTCTGTGTAGTGTTCTGTACTTTGCCAGGAGAAACTTATGCCGATTGGAGTGCCTCGCGTTCCCTACCGTCTGCCCGGTGAGCCCTACAGCCAGTGGATCAGCCTCGACGACCGCCTGTACCAAGAGCGGATCTTGTTTATCGGCGAGCCCATCGACGACAACCTGGCCAATACCATCGTGGGGGTGATGCTCTACCTCAACTCCCAGGATCCGCAAAAGGATATTGTGATGTACATCAACTCTCCTGGTGGCTCTGTAACGGCGGGCATGGCCATTTACGACACCATGAACCACGTCAAGCCCGACATTGTTACCGTTTGCGTGGGCCAAGCAGCCTCGATGGGGGCCTTCTTGCTGGCTGCCGGCACCAAGGGAAAACGCTTTGCCCTGCCCCACTCCCGCATCATGCTGCACCAGCCTTCCCTGGGGATGATCCAAGGTCAGGCCAGCGATATCGAAATTCGCGCCCGCGAAACTTTGCGGGTCAAGCGGCGTATGAATGAGCTCTTGGCGCAAATGACTGGCCAGCCGCTGGAGAAAATCGAGCGGGATGTGGAGCGGGATTTCTACCTCTCGGCTACGGAAGCCCAAGCCTACGGCATTGTAGACCGAGTGATCCAAGAGCGCTCGGAAGCAATGGCCGGCTAAGGGGGATTTTGGCTCGCTGCAAAAAGACGGCCTGGGCAAGATCCCGAGTAAGATTAGGGAGCTGAGGACTGGCTCGCTGTGGTTTGACCGTTTGACGGGCCTGGATTCCGGCAGGTGTGATGTTCCCCGGCTTATACGGTACTGGTTCTAGGGTGCCGGGAGAGGGGCTGAGGATCCCTGGGGTAGCTAGGATAAGGCGGAGTGGACCGAGAGATTTGCATCCGGTGAACCGAAAGCATTGGGTCAAAAGGAGCAGTGGATGGGCCAGTCTGCTGGTGTTCCTGCTGTATCCGCCGAATCAGGCCTTGGCTTTGCCCCCGGCTTCTGAAATCCCTGAGGAGGTGCTGCGGGCGCAGCCAGATTTGCAGGCTCGCTCTCCGGTCGATAATCAGCCCCTCACCGCTGGCGAAGCTCTGCAACTCCAGGCAGCCCTGGCAGCCCGGCCCGAAACCGGATCTGTTTCTCCAGAGGTGGAGCGGCTGATCTTTTTGCTCAAGCTGCGCAGGGGTTTCCGCGACCTGTTTCCTTTTTTGTTCCCATAGCCCTCCTAGCTAGCCCAACAGTTTTCCGAACCCTTAGGGGCGAGGGGGAAATACCACAGGGATCCTTTTCTGGTAGCGGTAAGGGCCGGCGCGGGATCCCCAAGTTTGTTGGCCGGTGGTGGCGTCGAAGCCGCGATCCCAGGTGATGAATTCCTGGGCTGTGAGGTCAAACTCGATGTGGATGTAGGTGCTGTCGCCGGGGTTGAGGCGGCAGCCACCGCCCGGCAGCATCTGGCCGTGGTAGCAGTCTGCGCGCTTTTCTACGAGGATGCGACAACCGGGCAAATGCTGCAAGTCAGACAGAGAAAGCTGCGCCAAGTGCTGCAGATCCTGAGAGGCACCTGCCCAAGCCGCTTGATCCCGCAACTTATAGTTCTCGATCCGCAAGGGATCCGCCAATACCTGCAGCACCCGGCTGCGGTAAAACCGGCCCGGCGTGTGCTCGTTAAATTGCTCGGTAAAAAAGCCGATTCCTTCTGAAAACAGGTGGGGAAGGCGCACGTACCAAAGGCTCACCGGTACAAACCACACCGGTTCTGCCATGGCTTGGGCGCGGTTGCTGTAGTAACCTTCCAGCCAATCGGCAAAAGTATTGAGGTCGGAATCGGAAGTTGCCGCAGCAGAAGCTGTCATATGCAAGAAGGAGGATCGCCTGTCTTCGGGATTTCTCGATCCTAGGGTTATTCTCACCCCCAACCCTGCTTCCGGAGGGAGAAGGTTGGGTGCCGAACCGGAGGGCTCAGTGTTGAGGAGCTTGCTCTGCTGAAGGCAATTTTTCTTCTACTATAGAAAGCTATGACAAAACTCACCCCCAGCTCCAGCTACAGCATTGCTCTACGTCTGCGCCTGCCCAACCAGCCAGGAGCGCTGGCCCGTGTTACCCAAGCTATTGCCGAGGTGGGAGGCAGCCTCAGCCAGATCGACCTCATCCACCAATCGGCAGCCGAAACGGTGCGGGAAATCTGCGTGGATGCCGTTAGCAGCGAGCATGCCGAGCAAATTCGCGCCGCTGTTGCCTCTTTGCCCAACGTAAAAGTGGAGCGGGTGGTGGATCGCACCTTTGAGCTGCACCGGGGGGGAAAGCTACAGGTGGTGGCCAAAAGCCGCCTGGAGAGCGCCGCCGATCTGGCCATGGCCTATACCCCGGGCGTGGGTCGGGTGGCGCTGGAAATTGCCGCCGATCCCAGCGCTGTGTATGAATACACCATCAAGGGCAATTGCGTTGGCATCGTAACCGATGGCAGCGCCGTGCTGGGCCTGGGGAATATCGGCCCGGAGGCGGCTCTGCCAGTGATGGAGGGAAAAGCAGCCCTGTTCAAACGCTTTGCTGATATCGATGCTTTCCCGCTCTGCCTGGCCACCCAGGAGGTGGGGGAAATTGTGGAGACGGTGGTGCGCCTGGCGCCGGGGTTTGGCGGCTTCAACCTGGAGGACATCAGCGCCCCCCGCTGCTTTGCCATCGAGTTGCAGCTCAAGGCCCGTCTCAACCTGCCGGTGTTCCACGACGATCAGCATGGCACCGCCATTGTGGTGCTGGCAGCGTTGTTGAATGCCTTGAAGGTGGTTAAAAAAAGCCTAGAGGAGGTGCGCATTGTCCTCAACGGGGCAGGAGCAGCCGGTATTGCGGTAACTCAACTGCTGCGACGGGCCGGGGCCAGACATATCCTGGTCTGCGACCGCCAAGGGATCCTCAGCCGCTCCCGCGCCGACCTCACCCCCGAGAAAGCTGCCGTTGCCGTTGAGGAGAGCGGATCCCTGGCAGAGGCTTTGGTGGGAGCAGATGTGTTCATCGGGGTGAGCGTGGCCAATGCTTTGACACCAGAGATGGTGGAGAAAATGGCGCCGGATCCCATTGTCTTTGCCTTGGCCAACCCGGTGCCAGAGATCCAGCCCGAGCTGGTGGCAGATCGAGTCGCCGTGATGGCCACCGGGCGCAGCGACTACCCCAACCAGATCAACAATGTGCTGGCCTTCCCAGGGGTGTTCCGCGGCGCTCTCGATTGCCGCGCCAAGCAGATCAACACTGAGATGTGCCTGGCTGCCGCCCAGGCCATTGCCAATTTGATCCCACCGGAAGATTTGGATCCCCAGTGGATCATTCCCTCGGTCTTCGATGGGCGGGTAGTTCCTCAGGTGGCTGCCGCCGTGATCCAAGCTGCCCGCCAAACAGGAGTGGCCGGGATCCCATAACTTGTTCAATAAACAGGCTAATTCAGCACACGAGCATCACGGCTTGCAAGTCCTCGGGGAGAGGCAGCAGCGGGCCTCTTTTTCGTAATTTTTCGTAATTTAACAATTCTTCAGAGCGCCTCTTCTGGAAGTGGAGTTCTTTATATCTTGAGCTCTAGCTTCCTGCCTAGCTGGGGTTCTCAATGGACTTACGCAAGCCCTTCTATGTTCACCTCGTTACTGCCCTCGCCGCTGCTGGTATAGCTGCCGCGCCCCTGGATCGACTCAGTAAGGCCGGGGGAGTGGGTCTAGTCGCTGGAATTGGGAGTGCGGTAGCCGCGGAAGTTGCCCAACGTCACGGCAGTCGGGCTCGAGCTTTGAGAAGCCAGATTGAGGGGCTCTCTCGGCAGATTGAGGAGCTCTCCCGGCAAATAGAAGAAAAGGATCAGCAGCTACGCAGCTATGAAAGTCAACTGAATGAGCTTCGAACCCAGCTCCAACAGCGGGAAGAGAAGCTCCAGAGACTTGAGGCTGATCTAGCAGAGTATCAGAAGCTCCTAGAACAGCTCAAAACTGAGCGGCAAGAATGGCGGCAGAATACCATGAACTTGTCTGAGCAAGTTCAGAAACAAGAGCAGCAGCTACAAGGTCAGCAAGCGGAACTGGATCATCTGCGGGCACAGCTTCGGCGGAGAATTGAGGATCTCGCGCAAGCCGACACTAATACTATAGTCTTAGCAAGAAGCGAAAGAGATTTTTATCGAGAAGAAGCCAAGAGTTTTATCTTAGAGATCTTGAGTAGAGCAGCCGATCAGGTGCATAAGGGAAGTAGAGTCCAGCATGTACTCCAAGACCTAATTCAGAATAACCATGCAAACGAAGGTAAGAGTTATCGTCAAAGGCTTAGGGAAGATATAAATCATTTGTTCAGAGGCTACCGCAAATGGTGCGATAATAGTTATGAAGCAGAGTTGCATAAGCTTGGTTTTGAGGTTGTTTCAGAGAAAAATCATGTTGTGATTAGATTTCACGGGGATAACCGCTATCAAATTTCCCTAGCTAAGACTCCCAGCGATCAGCGTGCTGGTTACAAGATTGCTCAAAATATTCGCAGTAAAATCTTCGGTCTAACAGAGCCTACTTGAGGCTTACTTGTGAAAGGTGGGGATCTTTTTTTCTGGCCAAGGTTGGGGAAGTCAGCTTGGGCCCTGATAGGATAGGGGAAAGGGAATCTCCGCCATGTTCTACCTGCCAGTCTCACTGTTGTTGTTTTTAATGCTTCTACTGCTATTGCCCTTCCTCTGGCTGGGGCTAGCAGTGGATGTGGTGGCGTTGGCGGTGGGCAAGTTGGGGTTCTCGCGGGAGGGGGCGCTGTTGCTGCTGCTGGCTATCCTGGCGGGCAGCTCGGTCAATATTCCCCTGTATCGTGTGAAGTGCGAGGTAACGCTGGTGGAAGACCTGGCCAGCCTGTGGATACGGCAATTTTGGGGGATCCCGTTGGCCAAGATCTCTCAGGAGACCGTGGTTGCTCTGAACGTGGGCGGGGGGCTGATCCCGGTGCTCTTGGCCCTGTATCAATTTGGCCGGGCCGATGGGCTGTTGATCCTGGCCGTAACGGCGCTGGTGACTGTGGTCAGCTACTATGCTTCCCACGTGGTGCCCGGAATCGGCATTCAGATGAATCCCTTGACCGCCCCGGCTACGGCAGCCTTGGCCGCCATGTTCTGGGCTGGAGATCAGGCGCCGGCGGTGGCCTTTGCTGGCGGGGTTTTGGGCACGGTGATCGGAGCGGATCTGCTGCACTTGCCGGAGGTGCTGCGGCGCAATTGCTCGGGCATTCTCAGCATTGGCGGGGCCGGGGTTTTCGATGGCATTGCTCTCTGTGGCCTGTTTGCCCTGTTGCTGAGCTAAACCAGCAAATAGGTGAGGGAAAGGGTAACAGCCTGGCCGGGATCCAGCCAGCGCAAGTCGGGATCCCCTTCGGGGGCACGCTGGGTCAACTCCTCGAGGAGAATTTGCGTCCATTCCAGCGGCCCATTGAGCAACAGCGGCGAACGGGCTACCCCCAGCTTGCGGGCCATGGTTTTGAGGGCTTCCAAGCTGGCCGACAAGGGGCGAGTGCTGGCCACAAACAGCAGCTCGGTCAGCCCCTGGGCATGGCAGGTGAGCAGATCAGGATTGACGGCAGAGCGCGAATTGCCAGCCATCTCAGGCAGAGGTGGCAAAGTCAGGCTGCTCTTGGCCTCCAGGCGCAGCGGCAGGGCAAAGTCCTCCTGGGGCATGGGGGCCAGCAGGTGCAGTTGCCCGCTGGAATCGACCATCAACAGGTACCCGAACAGATCCTGCTCGCCCTCGTTGCGCAGAGTGAGATAGAGGGGATCCCCGCGCATAAAGCGTGGCATGCCTGGCTCGCCAGGAGCAGCGGCCCCTTGGGCAAGCCGTGACCCCCGCAAGGGTTTGCCCTTGGTGGACAATTCCCCCACCACCGCCAGCGGCGAGATTGCCGCGTTGAGGGTAGCCCGCAGGCGCTTGGCCGCCAGCAGATGGGCCAGACGGGGCACCAGCCGCTGCACTGCCGTAGCGGCAGCTTCCCCAGCCGGCCCGCAGGAATTGAGCAGCAATTCTCGCCCCGGCCAAAAGAGGCTGTAGCTGTTGACTTCCAGGGGTTTGGGCAGAGCGTCCAATTGAAAGGCGGCGGCCATTTCGGGGGTGATGCGGCCCAGCAGGCAATCCACCTGGCGCTCGCGCGGGTTGGCCGTCTCCATCCAGCTGTAGCCGGCGATGGCGTTGGTCAGATCTACTTTTTCAACGCGGCCTAAGTTGTCTTCCAGACCCACCAAAAGCTTGAGGCTGCTGGAGAGGCTGCGCAACTGCTCCCGCACCAGCGTGCCCACGGGGGGAAATTGACCTTCCCCGTTGGCCGGCTGCACCTGTGCCAACAGGCCGCTGCGAGAACGAATCAGCAGCGGCACCGGCGAGGCGGTGGAAGGCTCGGCAGCAATGGGAACCAAAAGAGTACCTGGCTGCAAGCCGCAGAGTGCCGCCGGTGGGATCCCACCCAGCCACACCTGGGCCCGATTCCCCTTCACTTCCTGGATGGCGCCGCTGACTCCCACCTGAGGGGGGGTGAGGAAGTAGGGCGGGATGCGCCGAGCCGTTTCTTTGCCCTCCAGGATGGGGCGCTGACAAGCAAACAGGCCCAGCTCCCGCTGACCGGCCACTTGGTTGAAGGCTATCAGCAGGCGGGTGGCAGGTGTGGTCTCCCACAGGTACTGCGTCAACAGGTAGGTGAGTATCCCTGCATGAAATCCCGGCCAAGCGGCTTCTGCCGCCAAATCTTGGGGGGTGGTGGCGGCAATTAACAACCCCTTGGGCGGAGAGGGCCAAATCTGCTGCACTTCACCAGAAGGCAGGCGACCGGGAGCCACCGCCTCTGGGGAGGTAGAGGCTACTTCCTTGGGGACTTTCGGCGGGCGGGAGCGCAGTTGCAAGTTGCCCCGTACTGCGGGTGCAACATAGGTAAAGCCACAATCGAGTACGGTCGTGAGCTGGGCTGTGCCCAAGCTTTGCACAAGCTGGAAAAAGCGCTCCAGACCCATAGCCGCCGCTTCTTCAGGGCCAGCCAACAGCAGCGCCGGCTGCCAGCGCTCGGGCGAAGATCCCGCCCGCCATTGGCCGTAGCCGCTAAACTGCACCACTACCGTTTCAGCCGTCTGACTTGCACTTCCCAAGTGCTCGGCAAAGGCTGACTGGATCGCGCTTGAAGTGGCAGCTCCATCGGTGAGGATGAGAATGTCTGCCGGGTCAAAGCCAAAGCGATACCGCAGCAGCTCCCGCTGCAGCTCCACATCCGTGACACACCCCTGTAACGGGGATCCCTCGCCGGGGTAGCGGTTAATGCCTATCAAGAGAGCCAACTTGCGGGAGCTGGCCGCCAAAGCTTGCCCGTAGCGCTCAGCCTGACCCACCAACCAGCCGGGAGAGAGACCAAGGCCGGCAGCAACCAGGAGTAACTTTTGTAGAAAAGACCGCCTTTCCATGTCAACCCTGTGGGCTGCCTCGCTGGCGTAACAGCCACCCTGTTGGCGAACGAGCCACAGCTCAACTCTGCACCGGATCTGTTGCTGCCTATTTCAGGATATCCCCACCCCTCCAGCTTTTTCGAGGGATCGGGTGACAGTTTTTGGCGTTTCGTTTACATTCTTGGCGGGATCCCGCCTCAAGTCCTTTCCGTCTGGGGATACCGACGCCAAGGCCGCTTAGGAGTTCAGCTAGAAACGGCAGGAGGCCCGCCCTTTTCCTCCTGTACACGGGGGATACGGGAGCGTGTCAATCAACAGCCGCGCAGCAAAACAGAGCGTTGGCGGTCGAACAGTTGGGCGTTTTCTCAACTGAGGCAGTTTCTGCACTCCAAGGCGGTGGGGCCGGGGTCAAGGTTGTGGTGGTGCCGCCTGCCGACAGTTTGCAAACCGGCCACCGATGTTTATGGCTTGGCCAGCAGGAAGGGAAGCGTTTTCGTTGTGTGAACCCGGCCTGGGGCTGGGAAGGGGAGGCAGATTTTAACGGTGCCAATGTGATTGCGGTTTTGGGGGCTGCTGTAAGCCGGTCTGCCCCCCGTACACGGGGGGTGTGGGGGGCCCTTGGTTGGCTTGCCAACTGCAGGGCTACCCAAAGCCTGCACTCTATGTGTCAGCATGAGTGCGGGCAATTTACAAAATAGGGCAAGTGAGCCCCCCGTTCCGGCCAATGGCAGCGGAGGAAAGGGATCACGATGAACCCAGCCAAAACTAGACAGCACAGGCTGTAGTAGAGGTGAAAGCTCCCGATGGGATCCACCTGTTCCACTACCCCTCCTCCCAGGGATCCCAGCGCTAGAGCCAGGATATTGTTCAAAGCATGGGCCAGGATGGGTAAGCTCAAGGAGCGTGCTTTCAGGTAGAGCAGCCCCATCACCAGGCCAAACACCGTCAGCCCAAGTGGGTTAGGGTGCAGTAGGCCAAAGACCACGGAAGAAGCCAGCAGGCCTCTGTCAAGCCCCCACTTGAGGCTCCAGCGGTGGAGCAAAATGCCGCGAAACAGCCATTCCTCCGTTATGGGGGCCACCACTGCAATCGAGAGCCAGCGCAACCCCTGGTACACCTGCGGCCAGGCTGTCTCCCCCTCCTCTTCCCCCAGGGAGTCCAGCATCGACTCCGCCAGCTCCGGGAAAGACAGCGACACCCAGTAGAGCATCAGCAAAGTGGTGCCCATGGAGAGCACAACCAAAGCCGGCACTACCCGCAGCAGGGATCCCCAGGGAATCGCAGCTCGCCAGTTGCCCCACAGCCGCCTCATCTGCAAATGGGCTCGTCGCCCGCGCTGCCAGCTCCAGATACAAGTGAGCACAAACGTGACGCAATAGACAACGTAGGCCAGCACCGGATCGTCCGAGGGCAGAGGCAACAGCCTGGCCAAAGCGACAACCCCCAGACCCACCCCCCCGTTGATCGACAGGAAAGCCAGCAGCAGATAGCGGGCCTTCAGCGCTGAAAATCCGGCTGAACCCGGCTCGGCAGGCGGCAAGGCGGGGGATCTGGACATAAAAAAGTAAGAGGTAGGAGTTTTCCCATCTTATAAGGGTGGGGGAGAGAGCACCGACTTTGGAAAGCCAATCCTCCGGGCAAGCTACCTCGTGGAAGGGGAAAGCCCCCCTCTTCAAAGGGAGAGGAGGTCACTGCTTGCGCTGAATCCAATAGGTGGTAAATAGCTCGCCACTGGCCTGTTTCTGGATTTTGCCCCCCAAGTCGGCGATGCGCCGCTCCCACTCCTGTAGGGGCGTGAGAATCGGCTCGCTGCCTTTGAAGAGCTCAATCAACCCCCACTGTTCGGCCCACACCGACTCAGGATTGACCACTTCGATAATCACTGGCGCAGCCGGACGCAACACCCGCCTCAGTTCTGCCCAAACCGCGTCAAAGTAGTCTATCGGGTAGTAGTACAAAAATCCTGTAGCAATGGCCAGATCGAACTGCTCTGGCCCGTAGTTTTCCAGGTGATGGGCGGATCCCTGCTGCATCGACTTGAACAGCTTGGAGTTAAGCTGCGGTGCCCGCGAGCGCACAAAGCGCACGATCCCCCCGCTCAGCTCATGGCCGTAAAAGTAGGCCTGCCAATCGTTCCAGGGATAGGTCAGGAAACTCACTCCACAGCCCAGATCCAAGCAGGCTTCCCGCTTTTTGGGGGCGCGCAATTGCCAAAAGGGGATCCCCAGGCGTTCCTGGAGGTGATCCCGCTTTTGGGCTTGCCAAAAGGGCAACTGTTCCAGGTCGGGGGGAAGCTGCCAACTGGCCCGACCCAACTGCACCTCCAGCTCCCGGTTGAAGCGGGCGGCTACGGCGGCAAGATAGGGATCCCAGCGTTCCCCGCTTTGCGGTAGCTCCATCTTTGGCCGGCTCTGTTGTGGAGGCTTGGGCGCTTAACTGGCCTTTAACCTAGACTACCAGGAGGCCCGGCCCATAGGCCCCCGGCTGCAGGGATCCATTGACCCAACTGTAGCTGCCGAGGATGGTGCCGGCGGGGACTTGAGCTTGGGAGCCCAAGCGCGTGTAAGCGCCGATGTAGCAGGGCGCGTGCAATTGAACGTCAGGGTGGATCTCGGCGGTCTTGTGAACCCATACCCCTGGCGCCCGTTCTTCCACATCCTCGAGAGGGAAATCCCTCATCCGGCTCAGGAGAATGTCCAGTTGGCCGTGGTAGTAGCTGGCCGGCGTGCCCAGATCCCGCCAGTAGCCAGTGTGCAGGTAGGCTTGCAGCCGTCGCCCCTGCCGCAGCAAGTCGGGGAAGATACGCCGCTCGAAGCTGAGGGGATCCCCGCTGGGGTAGTCTTTGAAAATAGCCGGATCGAGGACATAGGTACCAGCGTTGATGGTGTTGGTGGTGAGGGTGAGGGCTTCGGCAGCAGTGGGCTTTTCCCGAAAGGATTGGATCCGGCCCCCTTCCCCTACCTCCACCAGGCCGTAGGCGGTGACGTCCTCCACCTGGGCGAGGGTGAGGGTGGCGACGGCCCCGCTCTGCAGGTGGCAGTGTATCAAATCTAATAAATCCAGATCGGTGAGGATATCGGCATTGAAGACCACTAAGGGATCCCCGCTGAAATAGGGCTGGGCCAACACCAAAGATCCCGCCGTATCCAGCGGTGTTTCCTCGACGATGTAGCGAAGCTTTACCCCCCAGGCAGCGCCATCTCCTAGGGCAGCCTCGATCTGCCTGCCCAAGTACCCAACACTCAACAGGATGTCCGTCAAGCCAGCTCGACGGCAGCGGCCAATGAGCCAGTGTAAAAAAGGTACCTCCAACAAGGGCAGCAACGGCTTTGGCTGCCATAGGGTCAAAGGCCGTAAGCGAGTTCCCTGCCCCCCTGCCAGAATTACCGCCTGCATAGCTGTCCCCAACCCATTTTCCCAGCCTAGATGGTAGGGGAAAAGGATCCGGCTTGCCAGAGTCAATTCGCTGAGGGGGAGATGGCCGCTCAGGTGCAGATGGGGGGCAAACGGGCAGCCGGTTCCGCCCCGCTAAAACCGCCTGCCGCGCTTGGCGTGTCCCTGCCATAGGCCGGTGAAGAGAAAGGGGCCGCAAGGGATCGCCTCCAACCTCCCCTAGCGGGCATTGGCGTTTTTACGGTGCTCTACCTGCTGCAATCTTCACCGACTGCCCCGACGTCTGGGGATCCCGGCAGGCGGCCAGGATGGCCTGGGCGGCCAGGTGGCCGGAGAGGGTAGCCCCTTCCATGCTGTCGATATAGTCTTGGGCGGTGTAGCTGCCGGCAAAGAAGAAGTTGGGCACGGGGGTCTTCTGGTGCGGGCGATAGGGATCCATGCCTGGCGCTTCTCGGTAGAGGGAGTGGGCCAGCTTGACGACGCTGTACCAGGTCATGTTCAGTTGCCGCGACGAAGGAAACAGCTCGTGCACTTGGCGCAGCACGTGCTGGGCAATGGCCTCGTTGGACATGGAGATGAAGGGATCCCCCGGCGTGAGCACACACTGCAGCAGGGATCCCTGGCCGGGTTTGTAGTAGTCGGCGGGGCTGGTGAGAGCCAGATCGGCAAAGCAGGAGAAATCGGCATCGGGGGTGTAGAGGAGGTTGTCGATGCCAACTGGCTGCGGGTGGTCAGCGGCGCGTTTGGCCCGGCCCTTCAGCTCCGTCACCCAGCCGTCGAAGCGCAATTGCACCGTTGCCACGGGTACGGATTCCAGCTTGTAGAGGTTGTCGAACTGGGGCCACTGCCGCCACACCTGGGGGATCAGCCGTTTCGCCCCTTCCACGGCTGTTGCACACACGTACACATCCGCTTCCACCCGCTCGCCATTGGCCAAGACCAGACCGGTTACTGCGTAGGGAGGAGAGTCGCTGACTTCAATGCGGCTGACCCCTCTGCGGGTGTAAACCTGGCCGCCGCGGGCTTGCAGGTAGCGGACGATGGGCTGGGTGAGGTAGTTGTCCGGGGATCCCTTGAGGAGGTTGAGCTTGGAGGCATCGGTTTTGCTGGCAAACATCTGAAAAATGGTCAGCATGCAGCGGGCGGAAATCTGCTCCGTATCGATGAAGCCCAGGGCATAGGCAATCGGGTTCCACATCCGCTTCAGGCTGGCCTCGGATCCCCCGTGGCGGCGGAACCACTCGGCAAAGCTCATCCGATCCAAAGCGCGAATCTGCCGCATCGCCCCCTCGTAGTCCAGCAGGCCGCGAATCAGAGGGCTGGTGCCCAGCGCCAGGGCGTTGCGCAGCTTATCGGCCCAAGAGAGCTGCTCGGTGGCAAAAAAAGCCTTGAGGCCGTTGAAGGGCGCCCCTAGCGGGAAGCGAAAATCGAGGCTGGCCACCTGCCCCCCGCGGTTGACAAAGGTGTGGGTGTGTTGCTTGGGCAGCAGGTTCTCGTAGGCCCCCACCTTCTTCATCAGGGCAAACAGGTTGCTGTAGTTGCAGAAAAAAACGTGCAGCCCCATCTCGATGTGGTTGCCCTCGGCATCCTGCCAGGAGCCCACCTTGCCGCCCACAAAGGGCCGCGCCTCGTAGATCTGCACCTGGTGCCCCGCTTCCACCAAATCCACCCCTGTGACCAAGCCGGCCAACCCGGCCCCGATAATGGCTACCCGCATCGTGATCCCCTCAAATGAGCTCAGCCAAAGGCTGAGGCAACTGCAAAGAAAGATAAACTTCTCTCATTCTGGAACAAAATGCGCCAGGGATCCCTGGCTTGACAAACGACCGCAAAACTTGCCATGATAGATGTCCGATGCGGATGTAGCTCAGTGGTAGAGCTTCTCGTTGCCAACGAGACGGTCGCGCGTTCGAATCGCGTCATCCGCTTTTCGATCCCTCACCCCCGTCCCCTCTCCCAAGGGGAGAGGGGAGGTGTTAGCGCTTGTAGAAGGTCTCCAGGCTGTGGCGGTCGCCCACAAAGCGCCAGTGCCAAGGTTCGTAGTTCACCCCCTGCGGATTGTTTCTGGGGAAAGACAGCTCAAAGCCAAAACGGGCGGCATTTCTCTCCAGCCACCGGAAGGCAGGGGTGGTCTCAAAGGCTTCTTGAGTGTCCCACTGAGGAAACTGGGCATCGCCAATATCAATGGCGTAGCCGGTGTGGTGCTCGCTGTAGCCGGGGGGAGCGCTGAGCGCAGCCCGTTCTTCCGGTCGCAAGGCTCGCGATTGGGCCAGTTGAAAAAACAAAAACTCCTGCTCCGCTATCGAGCGAAACCCAGAGATAGGGACAAGGCGGATCCCGTCGGCTTGGGCTGCTTCACTCATGCGCAGGTAGCTCTCGGCAGCCGCCTGGCGCAGGCGCACCTCTCGACCGTGGTAGCTGCCCACCACCCGTAGGCTATCTGCGGGGGCCTCGGAATAGGCATAGTGCCCCAGCAGCGAGACCCGCTCATTCTGCTCAGTTGGCTGCGCCAGAGGGGGCTGACCGGCTTTTTCGAGGACTGGGGAATCTGCTGGGGATCCCGCCAATCTCTCCAGCCACCACGCCATCCAGAGCAGCAAGCCAACTATGGCCAGCCCTACGCCCAGCCACAGGCCCCACGAAGCTGAGGAACCTTGCGCTTTTTCCGCACCAGATGGCTGGCGACGCGCAACCGGAATGTCGTCGTTCATGCGCAAGGGCTGGGATCTCAGAGAGGAACCGAAGAGATTTTACAAACCCAAGTCGGCCAAAATATCGCGGGCGTGGGTTTCGGTGTTGATGTTCTGATAGACCTTGGCAATTTTGCCCTCGGCGTCGATGACGTAGGTCACCCGCTTGGCGTAGCCGCCTCCATCCACATCGTAGGCGCGGGCGATCACCCCACTGGTATCCACCAGCAGAGGGAAAGGCAAGTTGTACTTCTCGGCAAACTTTTGGTGAGAGGCCTGGTCGTCCATGCTCACCCCCAACACCACCACGTTTTTGCTTTGATAATCAGCGTAGGCGTCGCGGAAGCCGCAGGCCTCTTTGGTGCAGCCAGGGGTGTCGTCTTTAGGGTAAAAGTAGAGGACAACGGTTTTCCCGGTAAAATCAGCCAGAGAAACTTGGTTGCCGTGGGTGTCGGTCGTGTTGAACCCTGGAGCAACGGTGCCAACAGCGAGAACCATAGACAGGTGACCTGAAGAGTGCAAGAGAGAAAGCTGCCCTCAGCATTTTCTTCAGCCCTGGTCGTCTCTGTCAAGCTGTTGCCGGCCCCGACCCGGCTGCCCGTTGCAACTCGACCACCAGCTCTTGGAACTCCACTGCCAGCCTAGAAGGCAGCCGTCGCCCCAGGATCTCCGCCAGCGACCGGTAGTACCACAGGGATCCCTCTTTGCCGCCGGAGAAGCGCTCCCAGAGCTGATCCCCCAGTTGGCGAAAGTCGCGTAGGATGCAGCGGACGTTGTGCAGCTTGTCGGAGGCGGCCACCAGCAAAACCGAGGCATCTGCGGTTTCCAAGTGCTTGAGATAGGCCACTTTGCGCTCTTTCCAGTCTTCTTTGGGCTCGCCCAGGGAGCTATCGCTGTCGGTGTCCGTGCATCCCAGGACGATCTGCAGCACCCGTTCTCCGAAGTGCTCCCGCAGCTCCCGTTCAATCTGAGCCCGCGGCTCGCCGCTGTAGCGGGGGCCATCCTCCAGGCTGTCGTGGAGGAGGGCAGCAATGGCCTCATCTTCGTCGGCGCCATGCTCCAGGGCGATGGACGCCACCGCCAGCAGGTGGCTGAGGTAGGGGATCCTTGTTCCCTTGCGGGTTTGAGCGGCATGCCAGCGGTAGGCGTAGCGCATGGCCTCGGCAAACCGCGGCGTCAACTGGGTAGACATAGGTATCTCTCCGGTCGAGGTTGGCAGTTGAGGGGATTGGTATTGGTAGGAAATCGTATCCAGAAAGCGTCTATTCCAAACCAAGCTTTGACCTGGTTGCCGAGCGGCACTCTGACTTTTGCTTCTTGGAACTTAAGCCACTTTTTCGGGTATGCTACTGAGAACATCCCCTTCTTACGGTAGCGCGGCAGGTTTGGTCTTAAACTCATTCCTTCTTGCCAGGAGAGCCTCAGCTTTTTCTTAGAGCTACTGAGTGCCTCAGCTACAGACTTACACGTCTGTTGTGCGGCGGAAACATACATTGCGATAAAGTGCTTGTTTTGGGTTCTGGCCATCTCAGCACAAAGCTCACCATAGCTTGCCCATCGCTTCGTTTTGAAATAGACTTGTCTCGCATAGTACAAAGCACAGTTGTACACCTTATTAGACTGTTGACACAAGTACTCTAATAGGGGGACTAGCTCCCTGTTCCTGACTCGAACCTGCTGACAGCCGCACTCCATCATTGTTGGCAAGCGGCATGACAACCGCAGTCTGACATGGGCAAGCGATAGTGCGAGAGGAAAGTCAACGGTACAATCACTACAACCATGCTGTGGGGCTAGCGGTTGTTTATCTCATTTTTTGGCCAAAGAGAAGGAAAAAGGTCTTGGTAGGAGAAGTCAGGAAGAGGTTGTTTGAGCTATGAAACTATATCAACGACCCCCATCATGGGTAAGCGACTAAAGTGGCTAGCGGGCTTTTCCGCCCTGCACTCAAGTGCGGGGCTACCAAGCTATCCTTTTGTGTGCAGGTGGGGACTGGCCCGCAGGGCCTGGATCACCGGAGCCAGCTCGATGGCTGCGGGCCGCGTACCCAAGATCACAGAAACCAGGGGAAGGGTGGCCATAGGCTCATGGGCAGCGGCACCTGTAGAGGCTGGAAAGAGCTGATCCACTCCGCGCAGCTCATTGGGGTGAGCCTCTTAAAAACACAGGCAGCATAGGGCAGCGTTTTCCCAAGGTCACAAGCTGCCAGGATGGGGACTCTACTCAGTCAGGTCAGTCAGGCTGCGAGCAGAACCCGGAAGAGGTTGTGCTCTCTTGTTCGCTTACCCCGATCTTAACTCCCCATCTGCTCCGCTGATCGTTCACCGAATATGCCAGAAAAAGGTTGACGGGATCCCCTTCCTGCAACTAGCCTAAAAAGGGCTGAAGAGATCCTCTTCGGGCTGTCCGGGTTGTTCCGGTTCAACTCTTTCGGAGGAAAACGTTCAACAACATGGACGCTTCTGGCAGTTGTAGCACCGGCCAGCGGAGATCGCTCTTAGGAGCTCAAGTCCTTGGAGATCTGCGCCTTCCTGGTGCCTTCCATTTTCCCGCTGACAGCTTCTGTCGTCGCTTGAGAGGATCCCGTTTCGCCAACGCGAAGGGACAGGAGAGCTTTCTCAAATAGCTTCTGGCTTGGGTGGCTCTCTCGGTCGGCGACGAACAGATGGGCTGAGCAGAGCTCGACCTGAGCATCGGAAAAGGGAAAAGCAGGAGTGCTTCAAAGGGGACTTCCCCTAGCCTTGGGTTTTGTATTTGTTGTTCGTGGGCCAGGGGGAGCCCTTTGGATTCCCTTTTATCGACTTGGGCTTGTGGGCGTCGAGTCGGGCCTAAGACGTTGAGAGGCGTTCAGCTTCAGGGCTCCCATGAGCCTCGGAGCAGGGGTTGGTCGTTGCCCTCCGGGTCTTTTATCCGGCTGACTCCAACCTTCGGAGGTTTGTTATGCAGCAAAACATTCTTCGCGATCTTCTCTCTCCTGCCTCTTTGGAAGCCGCCAAGCGAGCGGCCAACCGCGCCCCTATTGCCGAGCTGGTGCAGCAGTTGATGGAGATTTCTCCGCGGCAGCGGGTACTGGCTTTTCGGTTGCTGGAAAAAGACAAGGCCATGGCGGTATTTGAGTATTTGCGGCCTGAAGAACAGGCCGATCTCATCCGCAGCATGGAAAACCCAGAGGTGATCCGGCTGGTGGAAGCATTACCCCCAGACGAGCGGGTGCGCCTGTTTGAGGAGCTGCCGGCCAAAGTTACCAAGCGGCTGATCGCCAACCTCAGCCCAGAAGCCCGCGAAGCCGTGAATATCCTGCTGAACTACCCGGAGCGCAGTGCCGGTCGGCTGATGAACCTGCGCTACTTGGCGGTGCGCGATACCCTCACCGTCGGGGCAGCTTTGGCCAGTGTGCGCGACTCCCAACTGGGGGATGACGAGCTGGATGTGATCTTTGTGGTCGATGACCAGCGGTTCTACAAAGGTCTGGTGCGCACCGTGCGGCTGGTGAAGGCGGATCCCGACCTGCCCATTCGGGAGCTGATCGAGGGATCGGATATTGTTGCTCGGGTTACCGACCGGGATTTGCAAGCAGCCCGTTTGCTCAAGGATTCCGGCTTGCCGGCCATTCCGGTGGTGGATACGGAAGGGCGCTTGGTGGGAGATATCACCTTTGAAGATGTCATCAACTTGGTGGAAGAAGAAGCCACCGACGCCGCTCTGGCCCAAGCAGGGGTGGGCAACTTGCTCAGCCGAGACAAGGTTTGGAGCGAGCGCCTGGTTAAAGGCTCCCGTTGGTATGCCGTCCGCCTGCGCATCACGTTTTTAATCATCACCTTGATTGGCGGCATGGTGGTGGGGGGAGTGATCCAAACCTTTGAGGAAGTGTTGCAATCAGTAACGGCAGCGGCTATTTTCATCCCCTTGGTCATGGATATGGGCGGCAATGTCGGTACCCAATCTACGACCATCTTTGCCCGTGGCTTGGCTTGGGGCCACATCAACGTGCGGCAGTTTCTCCCCTATTTGCTGCGGGAAGCCAGCATTGGTGGCATTATCGGAGTGATCCTGGGGGCCACGGCTGGGGTGATTGCCTACTTCTGGCAGGGGGCACCCAATGGGATCCCACAATTGGGTCTAGCGGTGGGCTTGGCTCTGGCCATTGTCCTCACTTTGGGGGCTATCTTGGGCGCCATTTTGCCCTGGGTGATGTTAAAGCTGGGCTTTGACCACGCTCCCGGAGCAGACCCTTTCATCACTACCATCAAAGATTTCACCGGCCTCTGGGTGTATTTCACCTTGGTAGCTTGGCTGGTCGGCGTTGAAGTCGAGTTCTGAGGCTGCTCTCTTCGCCTTGCAGTCCAACTTTGGCTCCCAGGCTACCCCCGGCCTGGGGGAGCTGGATTCAGATTGAATCCGATTATTCGTTCAGGAGGTGTGCCATGACTTTGAAAGCTCCTTCCACCACAGCTCAGTTCCGGTTGCTGCTGCAGCGCTACGCCCATCGAGTCAGCATAACCTGCGCTTTAGAAACGGGTGGTAAGCTGGCCCCAGAAGTGGCCTTTGCTCAACTGGAAACCCTCTGGCAGGCTCTGGAACAGGAGGCCAAAGCCCTGGGGATCCCAGATGTGGCCGGCTAGCCCTCACTCCTCCACGGCAACTGGAGCATGCCCTATGACCTGGATTGACTTCACCTTCCGCCTAACGGTTGCCTTTATCTTGGGATCCCTTATCGGGCTGGAGCGCCAGTGGCGGCAGCGCATGGCCGGCCTGCGCACCAACACCTTGGTGGCCACTGGCGCAGCCTTGTTTGTCATGCTCTCAGTGCTCACCCCTGATGAAAGCAGTCCAACTCGCATTGCCGCCCAGGTGGTGTCGGGGATCGGCTTTTTGGCCGGGGGCGTGATCCTCAAAGAGGGGGCCAGCGTGCGCGGCTTGAACACCGCTGCCACCATCTGGTGTGCAGCAGCCGTAGGGGCTTTTGCCGGATCAGGGTACATTCCCCAAGCTGCCATTGGGTCAGGAGCCGTGTTGATCGCCAACATTCTGCTGCGCCCCCTGGGCTACCGCATCAACCAACAGCCCCTCAAAGGCACGGAGCTGGAACTGGTCTATGAGTGTTCATTTATCTGCAAAAGCCATGCGGAAGCCCACCTGCGCGCCCTGCTGCTGCAGGGCATAGCGCCCACCCATCTCAAATTGCGAGCCCTCTACAGCGAAGACCTAGAAGACAAACCCGACCTGGTCAAAGTTGAAGCGGAGCTGGTCACCCAAACCCGCGACGACCAGGCTCTAGAACTTGTCGTCAGCCGCCTCAGCCTGGAGCCAGGAGTGATTACTGCCAGATGGCGAATTATCGAACAGGAATTTGGATAATCCGAACTTTTTTTCCGACTTCATGGGAGTTCTGCAGCCAAAAGGCAGAATGTGCCCAGCTCAACAAAGAGCGGACCTTCGCGCCATGAAGCGAGAGGAGATTTTGCAGTCCAAGCGGGAGCAGCTCCTACGGGTATGGTTGTTTCAAACCCGATTAAGACGCTCCTCCAGTGCTCGGCTCCACTGACGCAACGAGCTGTTTCATTGCTCTTTGAAATAACTACAGTTGTTTATCCTAACAATTCCCAACTGGTTACCAACGCAAACAGCAGAAACAAGCCGCCCCCCACCCAATGCACGGCCCGTTCAGAGATGTGGGCTGCTAAGAAGCGACCGCCCACCACCGCCAACCCCACCATCAGCCCATGGCCGAGGGTGGCCCCTGCCCAGACACTCAATCCCGGGTGGGTGGCTGCCAAGGAAACGGTGGCAATCTGGGTTTTGTCCCCGAACTCGGCCAAGGCGGTCAGGCTAAAGGCCTCCCACACAACAGCCCAAGCCCCGCCGCGGCCAGCGCCTTTTTCTTCTGCCTGCTCCACCAGCCTGAGGGCTTCTTCCTCTTCTTCCTTCTCCTGCTGGGGAGTCATCTTGTAAGCTTGCCAGAGCATTCTCAGCCCAAAAGCCGCAAAAACCCCAGCCGACAACACTCGCACGCCCAGCGGCGGCAGCAGCTTGAAAAGCACCTTCCCGGCCACCACCGCCAGCAAGGTCATCACGGCCAAAGCCAGCCACGTTCCCAAGAAGACCCAGCGGCGCGGGTGTCGCATAGCCAGAATCAGGGGGGTAAAAAAGGTTTTATCCCCAAACTCCGCTACCGTAACCAACAGCAAACTTGACGCAAAACCAGCCCACATCGTTTAGCCTCCAACCTCTCTTGTGTGTGGAATCGGTTCACACCTAGAGGTGAAGGCTGGGAAAGTCAGACGGACTCACCAAGCTCACCTCCGCGTGAACTCAGTGAAAGTCTCGTCACCAAGGCAAGACGATGGGCTTGCCTTGTCTCTGGCACCGGGCTGCTTTTAGCCAGTATGTCGATGCAGAGGGCGGTAAGCCGCCTGACTACTCCCTTTCCGTCTGAATGGTAGCATGCTGAGCTCCCAGTGGGAGTCATTCATTCAAGCATTCAAGAAAAGCTCTCCAATGGGATCCCCCAAGACTTGCTGTGCCTTGGCCGATATCAGTGCCGCGCATCGCTTACCAGAGGATTGTGAAGGAGCGGCAGGCTATTATGATCACGGTTGAGGAGAAAATCAGGGGAAAACCACGTGGATGCAAAGTTAGTCTTGGTGGGGGTTGCTCTTGTCCTCTCTCTGGCAAGTTTCTACTTCGGCACCCGCAACGGCTTTTACGACACCGACAAGTATCACGGCAATGGCTCTGCTCATTAGAGCCGGGCGCTGGTGATTTTTTATGGATCCCTTGCCCAGAAGGGCTTCCCTCCAGAATACAGGCAACGTCGGCGAGGGCTGGGTGCGGCAATATCTCTGTCAGCAGGGCTGGTAGATCCTGGCCCAGCGGTGGCGCTGCCCTTGGGGCGAGCTGGATCTGGTTGCCCACAAAGCTGATGTGCTGATTTTCGTAGAGGTGAAAACCCGTAGCCCCGGTAGCTGGGATCGAGGCGGGCTTTTGGCGGTTGGGATCCCCAAGCAGCGACGCTTGATCCGGGCTGCCCAGGCCTTCTTGAGCCAGCATCCCCACCTCTCCGAGTTGTCCTGCCGTTTTGATGTTGCGCTGATAGAACGTCGGGCCTCTGGGGAAGGGGTAAGCTATGCTTTGGTTGACTACCTGCAAGCGGCTTTTGAGATTTGTTGAAGCAAACTTATCTCACTTGTCAAGGCCATCTGCACCAGTACAATTGCCGTTTTGCCGCTATTGCCAAACGCTCAGTTTGTCTTTTTGGCTCTGCCCAATGCTGCCATCATCCAACAATTTCGGCAACTGCCAAATAAGCTCCAAAGTGCGAGATGGCATCGATGCTTCTTGAAATGCTTAACCCAAAGATTTCCGGTTTTTAACTGATTTTTAACTGTCTCTTGAGTTGCATTTCCGTTGATCAGCATCGCTGTGCCGAGCCGATCTTAACAGCTCTACGATGCAGATCTCAGACAGGATAGGCAAGATTTGCATCGAGACTGTCAGTAGAAAGAATCTTTACAGACAAAATATTGTTTATCCTGAGAAGAGGGGTTTGTGTTTTTGAGGATTGGGCCTATGTATGCGGAGCAACCCAAGGGGGGATCCTCCAGCAGCTGGAAGCGCCGTCAGTTGAAGCTGGCCAACGTCGCTGCTAGGTTTGCCTCGGCAGTACAGCCGATCTTTGCCCAAACCATCATCACCGATAGCGAAGGATTGGAAGCCGGCCCCGTCACCATTCCCACCCCAGATGGCGAGATCCCTGGCTATCGTGCCAAGCCGACCGGCTCTGGCCCTTTTCCACTGGTTTTGGTGGTGCAAGAGATCTTTGGTGTACACGAGCACATTCAAGACATTTGTCGCCGCTTGGGGAAGTTGGGCTATGTGGCAGTGGCTCCCGAGCTGTTTTTCCGGCAGGGGGATGTTTCTCAGCTGCAGAGCCTTGAGGAGATTCGCGCCATCGTCTCCCAGGTGCCCGATGCTCAGGTGATGTCGGATTTGGATGCGGCGGTGGATTGGGCAATTGGCAACTCAGGTGCGGATCCAGAGCGGGTGGGCATTACTGGCTTTTGCTGGGGTGGTCGAATCACTTGGTTGTACGCGGCTCACCGACCCGGCTTGAAGGCGGGTGTTGCCTGGTACGGTCGTTTGGTGGGAGAGTCCACACCCTTAACCCCAAGGCATCCGCTGGATGTGGCAGCCAGCCTGAAGGCACCTGTGTTGGGTTTGTATGGTGGTGCAGATACCAGCATTCCCTTGGAAACGGTGGAGCAAATGAAGTCAGCTCTGGAAGCTTGCGGAGATCCATCGCAGTTGATCATCTACCCGGATGCTCCCCACGCCTTTTTTGCCGATTATCGCCCCACCTATCGCCCAGAAGCGGCTGGTGACGCTTGGGAACGGTTGCAGGCTTGGTTTCGAGAACACGGCTTGGCCCAGGGATCCCGGTCTCAATGATGGGATCTCATCTGTTCCCGTCGGCAGGACGGAGTCTTTTTTTGACTGCGCCGAAGGCAGAGCTTGGGGCAAGCTGGTATATTCCTAGCCATCTCAGGGAAACAGCATGAAAGCGCATGAGTTCTGGGCTCGTACCGACAGCCAAGGTCAACTGATTTTGCCCATGCGGGCGCAGGAGCAATTGCCCAAAGATCGAGTTGTGCGGGTGCTGGTGTTGGTAGATGAGCAGGAGCTGGCTCCAGCAGAGGTAGCGGATCCTTCACAGGAGCAGTTGCCCACTGCCTCGCCAGATGAGGAGCATCTTTGGTATGGAGCTCCCACCGTTCCCTACGATGGCATTTAGCGCATGGGATCTTGGCCGGACAGCCGCCAGCGGTTTAGGCGCGAGAGGGTATCTGCATCCAAGTAGGCATCAATGCCCCGCTTGCTCGATAGCCGTTTTGGTTGGACGCGCCGGATCTGCTGCTGGGCCTGCTGCACTTCATCCCACAGTTGTTCTGCCGAGACCCATTCGGCGTTGTAGCCGCCAATCACCAACTGCTGGACACGATCGGAGGTAGCCACCCGTACCCGACACCCATCCCTCTGCAACTGGGCACACAGCCGTTCAATACAACTGTCGGCGGTCTCGCCATAGGAGGTATACAGGATCTCGATACCCGAAGGGGAGCGCTCTTGCCGGGCTGGAGTGGGTTGGGCGTAGGCATCGTACACCACGGTCGCCTGGTAGCCCCGGAAGGCCACATAGTTGGCCAAAGATTCCACCAAGCGCAGACGGGCCAATTCCATCAGGGAGCGACGCGCTAACTGGCTCAGGGTGGGCCAAGCTCCGATGATGTTGTAGCCATCAACCAAGAGGAAGGTGGGAGAGGAGGCTTGCATGGATGGCGGTGGATCCCTTGTCCGGGATCACACTTCTTAATCTTAATCTTTATCTTATTTTTAATCTTAGTACCCAGCCTTAAAGGTTACCCCACTACTCCGAATGCTCCGATACTTTCCCGGTTGTGAGCAGATCACGGTCTGCGCTGAATCCAATAGGTGGTGAACAGTTCGCCACTGGCCTGTTTCTGAATTTTGCCCCCCAAGGCTGCGATGCGCCGCTCCCACTCCGTTAGGGGGGTGAAAATCGGTTCGGTGCCTTTGAATAGCTCGATGAGGCCCCATTGTTCCGCCCACACCGAGTCGGGATTGACCACTTCAATAATCACAGGTGCAGCCGGTCGCAACACTCGCATCAACTCTGCCCAAACCGCGTCGAAGTACTCAATCGGGTAGTAGTACAAAAATCCGGTGGCAATGGCCAGATCAAATTGCTCCGACTCGTAGTTTTCCAAATGGTGGGCGGATCCCTGTTGCATTGACTTGAACAGCTTGGAGTTAAGCTGGGGTGCCCGCGAGCGAATAAAGCGCACAATCTCACCGCTCAGCTCATGGCCGTAAAAGTAGGCTTGCCAATCGTTCCAGGGATAGGTCAGGAAGCTTACCCCACAGCCCAAATCCAAACAGGCTTCCCGTTTTTTGGGGGCACGCAGTTGCCAAAAGGGGATCCCGAGGCGCTCTTGCAGGTGATCCCGCTGCTTGGCTTGCCAAAAAGGCAGTTGCTCCAGGTCTGGGGGAAGTTGCCAACCTGGCCGACCCAGTTGAATTTCCAGCTCCCGATTGAAGCGAGCAGCCACAGAGGCAAGGTAGGGATCCCAGTGTTCCCCGGTTTGTGGTAGCTCCATCTGTTGATGGCTTTGTCGTGGATGGTTATGGACTTAACTTGCACTTAACCTACACTACCAGGACTCTCGGCCCGTAGGCTCCCGGCTGCAGGGATCCATTTACCCAGCTGTGGCTGCCGAGGATGGTGCCTGCTGGAATCTGAGCTTGGGATCCCAGCCGGGTGTGGGCGCCAATGTAGCAGGGGGCGTGCAGTTGAGCGCTGGGATGGATCTCAGCCGTTTTGTGCACCCATATCCCCGGCGCCTGTTGCTGCACATCTTCCAGGGGAAAATCCGTCATTCGACCCAGGAGAATGTCCAGTTGGCCGTGGTAATAGCTGGCCGGCGTGCCCAGATCCCGCCAGTAGCCTGCGTGGAGATAAGCTTGCAGCCGGTGCCCTTGCCTGAGCAAATCGGGGAAGACACGCCGCTCGAAGCTGAGGGGATCCCCACTGGGGTAGTCTTTAAAAATGGCCGGATCCAAGACATAGGTGCCGGCGTTGATCGTGTCGGTGGTGAGGGTGAGGGCTTCTGCAGGGGTGGGTTTTTCTCGAAAAGATTGGATCTGGCCCCCTTCCCCAACTTCCACCAGGCCATAGGCGGTGATATCTTCCACGCGGGCGAGGGTGAGGGTGGCAATGGCCTTGCTCTGCACATGACATTGCATCAACGCCTGCAAATCCAGATCCGTGAGGATGTCTGCATTGAAAACCACCAAGGGATCCCCAGTGAAATAGGGCTGAGCCAGCACCAAGGCTCCCGCCGTATCCAAAGGCGTCTCTTCAGGAATGTAGCGGAGCTTCACCCCCAAAGCAGAGCCATCTCCCAGAGCAGCCTCAATTTGTTGGCCCAGATAACCCACGCTGAGCAAAATATCTGTCAGGCCGGCTCGGCGGCAGCGCCCGATCAGCCACTCCAAAAAGGGCACATCCAAAAGGGGCAACAAAGGCTTAGGCTGCAAAAAGGTAAAGGGCCGTAAGCGAGTTCCTTTCCCACCCGCCAAGATCACCGCTTGCATAACCACCCTCAACCCCGTTCTCTTCACAAAGATATTGACATCCTCTCCGCCCAATTGCTAAGGGGGATCCATTGGGTCGAGCCAAATGTTTTCTGCTACCCAGAACGTCGATTCTCCGTTGCCCACAGAGGGATACGGATTGCCCCCCCGGGCAACACAGCACGAGTCTTGATCGCAAGTCTCAGGGGATGCCTTTCTGGAGGAGATATTTCAATCTCAATTGGGATTCATAAGCTCAATCCTGAGACAGTTGATTTGCCTTTTTTAGAGCATGTTTGGAGAATTGCGACCCGCTCGCCCCAGTCGGGAATAGCCACCCAAAGCGGCAGTGTCAGGTGATACTACCTTGCAACGGGAATTGTGACAGCCTTGGATAGCTTGGATGGATTCCAATGGGTTTGCCCTTCACCTTCATCTGAGGTTTTGCCGATGTCTGTTTCTCGACGCCGATCCCTACAAGCCCTCTTCTTGACCCTGGCCGGATGCTGGGCTCTGGGCACACACCAGGGATCCCTGCTGGCCCAAAGCAGAGACCTGTTGGCTCAAATTCAAGAGCGCGGGGTACTCCGGGTTTCCACCGACTCCAATTACCGTCCTCAGAGCTACCTCAATCCCGACGGCAGTTGGGAAGGATTTGACGTGGATGTGGCGCGCGAGATCGCCAAGCGCTTGGGGGTAGAGGCTGAGTTTCTGGATATCAACTTTGATGTCATCACCGCCGGATCTTGGAATGGCCGCTGGGATGTCAATGTCGGCTCCATGACCGTAACTGCCGAACGCCAGAAAGCTCTGCTGTTTACCATTCCCTACTACTACACCCCCGCCAGCTTCGTGGTCCACCAAGCCTCGACCCTGACCGATATCGCCGCCTTGGAAGGAAAGCGAGTTGGGGTGGGCACCGCCACCACCTACCAAGCTTACCTGGAGGGCAACCTCACTCTGGAAGGAGAGACCATCCAAGTTCCGGCCCCGCGGGTGGACATTCGCATCTACGACACCGATAGCCTGGCTCTGCAGGACTTGGCACTGGGGGATGGCACCCGCCTGGATGCAGTCTTGACAGCTTTGCCGACGGCTGAAAATGCCATTCGGGAAGGACTGCCCCTGAAAACTCTGGGGGATCCGGTCTACTATGAAGCCTTGGCTGTGGCCTTGGATCGCTCCAGCCCTGCCCCTTCCGAGAGCTTGCAAGCCAAAATTAACGAAATCTTAGAATCCATGCATGCGGACGGCACGCTAACAGCCCTCTCAAAGCGGTATTACGGCATTGATCTGACGAAAAAAGCTAAGTGAGCAAAGACTCTATCCCACTGGAGCAGCCCATTTACCCACCGCCCCGGATTCGAAAAGGGATCCCGTTCCCGGTGGCCCAGGGGTTGTGGTTGGTTTTGTGGCTGCTGTTGTTGGTGTTCACCTTCAGCGGGGTACAGTTGGAGTTGGCCGGGATCCCCATCCGTACCTTGCGTCTCAACGGCAACTTTGTGCGAGAGTGGTGGTGGTTTATCTCGCAAGGGGTGGGCACTACTTTTCAACTGTCCTTGGTCTCCATCCTCTGTGCCACCACCTTGGCCTTTTTGTCGGCACTGGCGGGGCTCTCCCAGATTGCCCCTCTGAGCAGCCTCTCTGCTCTCTATGTCTCGCTGATGCGGGGCACACCTCTATTCCTGCAGTTTTTGTTCATCTACCAGGCTTTGCCGCAACTGGGTCTGGTGTTCGGCTCGTTCACTTCGGCAGTGCTGGCCTTGAGCCTGAACTATGGCGCCTACATGAGCGAGATCTTCCGGGCCGGGATCCAAGCCATTCCCATTGGGCAGCGGGAAGCTGCCTATGCCCTGGGGCTTAAGCCCTGGCAAACCCTGTGGTGCATCATTTTGCCGCAAGCTTTTCGAATTGTCTTACCGGACATTGGCAACCAATTCATCGCCATGCAGAAAGACACTGCCCTGGCCAGTGCCATTGCTTTGCAGGAGTTGATGGGCCGGGCTCGACAGGCAGGTTTGCCGCGCCAGCACTTCTTCGAGGCTTTGGTGGTGGCAGCGCTGTGGTACTGGCTGCTGACGTTAATCTTGTCATTTTTCCAGGGACGCTTGGAACGGTACCTGGCCCGCTAGAGGAGCATGACTCTAGTCAATAATAAGCTCAACTATACTGAAAATAATGTATAATGTGTTCAGTACGGATTACTACCAGTTGATCTTTCTGTTTACTTTCGAGTCTGCCAACATGGTAGCCAAAGCAAAGCAGAAAATTGGTAGTAAGACGACACGGAAACTGCGCTTTGGGTATTCTACTCAAAGCTTTGCGGGATACCGCCATTCTGTTTGGAAACAAACAGAATGCTATCGCTGCATAGTTGAACAGTGATGTTCAGCAGTGTTCAGCGTAAATGTATCAGCCTGACTCTAATCCGGCCATTACTTTGGTGTCTGCTTGCATACGTTTGTGGTTGCCCACAAAGACCGGCTGTGCCGTTCGCGATAGCAGGGGGCTCCAAAAACAGCCAGAAAGCTGGGGGACATCATCCTGCACTGACTTGCCGCAGTGGGTGAAAGAGGATCCCTGCCACCTCAAGCGGAACGCCATTCAAGAGGCAGGGCTGGCCTTTCGAGAGAGCAAAGACCCGAAGTTTCGCAGCGTCAGCTAGAAATCGCAGGAGCCCCGCACTGTACCCGTAGGGTCAGTGTCGGGAGGAATGCGGAAGTTATGATAGAACCATGACCCAAGTCCTGACCGTCTCCTGCAAGCTCAAGGTGTCCCAGTCGCAAGCCGCAAAGTTGGATGCGACAATGGATGCCTTTGTGCAGGCGTTGAACTGGGTCAACCAAAACACACCAGAAAAAGTAGTCAACGCAGTCAAACTCCAATCCCTTTGCTATTACCAGATTCGCGCTCGGTTTGGCTTGTCCAGTAATCTGGCCCAGCAGGTCTGCAGACGGGTGGCAGGCGCTCGCAAAGTGGCGAGACAGCGCAACCGTCCAGTTAAAGAGTTCAAGCGTAGGTTCGTTACCTACGATGCACGTATCTTCTCGTTTCGCGAGAAAGACTGGACAGTGTCGCTTGCCACGGTTGATGGAAGAGAACGCTTTGAGCTAGCCATTGGCAACTACCAGAGGGGAATGCTGGCTGGCTCTAACCCCAAATCGGCCACCCTAGTCC
>NZ_JAOALE010000019.1:0-54944 GCF_047462575.1 Synechococcus sp. 'PEA 65AY6A-5F PE A' | reverse complement strand
TTCTCTCCTTCCTCTTGAATACCTGTACCCTATTTTAAATTAAAAGGCTGTACTTTTCGTCGGGGAAAGAGAATCGGCTCATCAGGGCACTGTCAATCGGCAGCGAGCTTGCTATTATACATTGACCTCACTGAATCCATTTTTTGTGCTCTTGGATACAGAGATCCCATCTGTCCCGGTAACGGGAGGGATCGCCTGGCGGAGCTGCGCTCGGCAAACCTGGCTTACTGCCTCTTGGCTTAGTTGCCGGCCAGATCTTTGCGGAAGCTCTGTAAGAGTGTTAAGAATGATTACACTAGTCTGTCATCCTCTCAGTTTTCCCACTTGTCCTTCTCAGCGCTGTGAAACGACTATGCTAGATCCCATTCCCCCTCCTGTCCTTGAAGAATACCTGTTGGAAGCGGGCATCATTGACCGCTCGCAGCTGAGCTTGGCCAAAAAGCTGCAGCATCGCCAGCAGGGGCCGCTGCTGATGATCCTTTTGGAGCTGAGTTTCATCGATCTCGAGCAGCTCAGGCGCCTTCTGGATTTGGGCCGCACCTACGACCATGCTCCAAACGCTGGATAGCCTTGAGCCCGATTGGCAACAGCATCTGGCCCGCTGGTCTGCGGCTGGGCAGGGATCCCTGCTGCTGAAAAGTTGCGGGAAGAAGGATCCGGCGGAGCTGCGTCGTTTTTTACAGCAGGTCTGCGCCCCTGTCCAAGCGTTGACCTTGCTCACAGAAGACTTGCAGATAGTGGGCGGCCCCCTGACGCTGCAAAGCTGGGATCCGCAGGCCACAGGCTCTTTTGCCCATCTTTATCTGGAGCGCTCTGCGTCTGCACAGCACCTCAGCCGCTTGGCGGCAATTGTGGCTCAGTTGCGCGCCCCCGACGGCTGTCCTTGGGATCGCGCCCAAACGCCTGAGTCGCTCACTCCCTATATCCTCGAAGAAGCCTACGAGACGGTGGCGGCCATTCGGGCCGAGGATCCGGCAGCGATTGCCGAAGAGCTGGGGGATCTGTTGCTGCAGGTGGTGTTGCAATCCCAGATCTTTGCCGAGCGAAACCACTTCGACCTGGAAACTGTAGCCGCGCGGATTGCCGATAAGCTGATCCGCCGTCACCCCCATGTATTTGGGGAGGCTCCGCAGTCAGATAGTTCCAGCCTTTCTGAGTTGCACCGCTCCTGGGAAGACATCAAGCAGAAGGAACAGCCGCAGCAAACCCTCGGCCAGAAACTGCTCCACTACGCCGAAAGTTTGCCCCCCCTGATGGCCGCCCTGAAGATCTCCCAAAAGGTGGTGGGAGCAGGATTTGAGTGGCCGACGGTGGAGGGGATCTGGGCCAAGGTGCGCGAGGAAGAGGCCGAACTGTGCCGAGAGCTGGAACGGGATCCCCCTGACCCGGCGCGACAAGAAGCCGAGTTGGGGGATCTGCTGTTTGCTCTGGTCAATTTGGGCCGTTGGTATGGGCTGGATGCCGCACAGGCCTTGACCCAAACCAACCTGCGCTTTGCCCGCCGCTTTTTGCGCCTGGAAGAGCTGGCGCGGCAACCAGCAGAAGCGGCATTGCCTAGCAGCGGCCAAGCCTCCCCTCTCCAAAGACTCACCCTCGCGGAGTTAGAGGCCCTCTGGCAACAGGCAAAGCAGGAGCACCCCTAATCCCTTCATCTAGAAACCGCAGGAGACCCGCCCTGTACCCCCCTATATCCCCCCGCCCAGCCCCCCTATACCCCCTCCGTATACGGGGGGAGTGGGGGGCCGGGGGCCGGGCCGGTCAGGGCTGGGAGGAATGCGTTCCCATAAGGTACAGTAACAGTATGACCCAAACCCTGACTATCTCCTGCAAGCTCAAGGTGTCTGAGGCGCAGGCCGCCAAGTTGGATGCGACTCTGGACGCCTTTGCGCAGGCACTGAACTGGGTCAACCAAAGCACACCAGAGAAAGTCGTTAACGCAGTCAAACTCCATTCCCTTTGCTATTACGAGATACGCGCTCGCTTTGGGTTATCCAGTAATCTGGCGGGGCAGGTATGCAGGCGGGTGGCGGGGTCGCGCAAGGTTGCCAAGCAAAAGAACCGTCCAGTCAAGGCGTTCAAGGCGGGCTTCGTCACCTACGATGCCCGCATCTTCTCGTTCCGCGAAAAAGACTGGACGGTATCGCTAACTACGGTTGAGGGGCAGGAACGGTTTGAGCTGGCCATGGGTAACTACCAACGGGGCATGCTGGCCGGCACCCACCCAAAAGCGGCCACCCTGGTCAAACGGCAGGACGGTTCCTACTACATCCAGATTTGCGTCGAGCATGACCTGCCGGAGCCCCAGAACACCCCCAAGGCGATTGGAGTGGACTTGGGCAGAACAGATATTGCACACACCTCAGAGGGGGATAACTGGAGTGGACAGCAGTTGAGCCGGGTCAGAGACCACTACTCCCGGTTGAGAGCGGTTCTCCAACGCAAGGCCAGTAAGGGCACAAGGTCTAGTCGGCGGCGGTGCCGGCAGCTCTTGCAACGGTTGTCTGGCCGGGAGAGACGCTTCCAAACCTGGGTTAATCACTGCATCTCCAAAGCGATTGTGTCGAGGGTGCAGGCAACCCACAGCTTTATTGCCTTGGAAGACCTGACCGGGATCCGGGAGCGTGTCAACCAACAGCCGCGTAGCAAGACGGAGCGCCGGCGGTCGAATAGTTGGGCGTTCTACCAGTTGCGGCAGTTTGTGCAGTACAAGGCAGCAAGAGCAGGGATCCGGGTTGTGTTGGTGCCGCCTGCCTACAGCTCACAGACCTGCCACCAGTGCCTGTGGATTGGGCAACGGGAAAGGAAGCGCTTCCGTTGTGTCAACCCGGCTTGTGGTTGGGAAGGGGACGCAGACTACAACGGGGCAAATGTAATTGCGCTTTTGGGGGCTGCTGTAAACCAGCCCCCCTCAATCCCCCCGCCCCCCTGCCCCCCGTATACGGGGGGCAGGGGGGCGGTCGGAGCCGGGTAGTTTACTTATGTCTGAACCGGGAGACCTGCCCGCGGGATCCCTCAGCGATTGTTAGGCAAATTCTGGATGGGAACGACCAGCTCTTGCACAGGCAGAGCCAGCGGTTGGGCGGTGTCGCCGATCAAGGAGCTGGATGGCACAGGAGGAGAAGAGGCTGGAACCTCGCCGACGGGGCGCAGTTGCCAGCGGATGATCTGCTCGCCGCGGTAAAAGGTCACCAGCAACTGATCCCCTTGCGGTTGGATCTGCCAGGTGCCGTCGCCGCTGGTAACCGAAATCTGCCCGCCGGAAAAGGGCGCATCCAACGCCGGCCCCGACTGCGTCCAAATGCGTCCGCCACCGGTTTCCAGAACCAGTTGCACCGTGGCCCCTTGCCCCTGACCGCTCAAGATCTGGCCAGTGCCACTCCAAACTTGGGTCTCTGTCTGAGCCACGGCGGGCTGCCCAAGCTGTAGAGCCATGAGCAACAGCCCTGCCCAGCTCCCCTGAGCTCGTAGTGCCCTCCTCCAACCAGGAGAGAGGAAAGAATAGCGAGAGAAAAAGGCCATTGCACTCACGTCAGTACCACACGCCGCGATAGAACTGAAACACAGCAGAGCGGGAGGAAGCTCGAGGAAGCAATTTTTTACACTGTCCCTCTCACAGTCTATCGAAACCGTCGGGATCCCTTCGCGTTCTCTTGGGCTTGGGTTGAGCTGGCTGCCGGGATCCTCAGTTGTCCTGATCCCAATTTAGGCAATCCCCGCCCCCCCAGACAGGCTGCAACCTGAGCCTCTGGCTGCGGGGATCACTAGCAACCGCTTCGCCAATGCGCAGAGCCAAGTCCGAAACCATAACTCAAAGATGGCAATGTTGTTATTTCGATTTAGACTGAGGCACTGCGCCCGCCCCGTTTCCTCTTTTGAGGGAGTCGTGGGGGCTTTTCCTTTCTAGGATCGATGTCTCCTCTCAATTGAGATGAGATTAAGAATTGCTGCGATCCAGAGTTGCAGGGGAGTCTGCTGACAGCTCTTCAACGCAGAGAAAGGAAGCGCTCCAGGGCTGCCACCATCGCCGGTGGCCAACGACGGACGGTTTTCACCCACTCCAGGTCGGCATAGCGGGGATCCAGCCCTTGCACAGCCACCCATTGGCTTTCTGCTTCTCCCTGCCGGCCTTGCACCCAAAGAACAGCGCTGAGGGCAGCCCGCATATCCGGGAACTTCGGGTACTTGCGCACCAAAGCCCGCATCAGGCGCAAGGCAGCTTCCGTTTCTCCCACCTGATAAAGGCAGAGGGCGTAGTTGGCCTGGGCAAAGGCGTAGTCAGGAGCCAGCTCCGTGGCGCGACGGTAATCGGCCAGGGCCTGCTGCCACTCTCCCAGCGCTGCCTCGGCATTGCCCCGGTTGTTGTAGGCTGCCGCATCGTTGGGATCCAACTGCAACACCCGCTCGTAATCGGCAATGGCCTCCTGCCAGCGCCCTAGCCCCTCCAAAGCCGTCCCCCGATTTAGATAGGGATCTGGTGCGTTGGGAGCCAGGCGAATGGCCTCAGCATAGTCCTCCAAAGCCTCCTGCAAGCGGTTCTGGCTGACGCGGGCGTTGCCTCGGTTGCTCCACAGGGCCGGGTTGTCGGGCTGGCGCTGCAACAATTGGCTCCAAAAGGCCTCTGCCCGGGCAAAATCTCCCCGGTTGGTGGCAGCAAAGGCTTCCTCAAACAGCCGGTCAATCTCAGGATCGATCTTGGCACTCGCCGCCGCTGCCCCATTCGCTGACTCAGATCCAAGGGGGATCCCAAGCCAAAGCAGCACCAACAGCAGGGCAGCTAAAAGAGGGGATACTCTTGCCTTCATCGCCATTGCCAGTTGGCTCACTAGGTAGATGCTCCCCCATCTTAAGCCGCCGCCCCAGGCTTAGTTGTTCATCTCCCGTTCCAGCTTGGCCAGCGCGATCTGGCTTTCCAGGCGAGAAATGCCTTCGCGGAGGGTTGCCGCCTGCGCTTCAACTTCATCCAAAGATTTGCGAACCGCCTCTGCAGCACTCATGTGTTGGTTCCGCTGCACCAAAGCCTGGCGCGCCAGCTCGTCCTGGTCATGTTGGCTGGCCTTTTGGGCTCTGACAAACCAATCCTCGGCCTTTTGCAGCAGTTGATCGTACTGCCGTTCCAGTTGCTTGCGGCTGGCCAGCGTTGTGGCCAGGCTGCGCTGCAGTTGTTTGAGATCCCGCTCCATCTGGCGGATGCTCACCCTCTGCCGGCTGGGCTTTCTCCACAGCAGCTTGCTCAAGCCCACCATCACCACCGCGGTGGCAATGCCCACGCCCGCAGCCGCTGCCGGGTTTTCCCGCAGGAAGGAGCCGTCCAAAACGTTGGATCCCGCAAAGGCTGAGGTTTGCGCGGCTGTCTCCCGAAACTCCCAGGGCATCACCGGATTGCGTTGCTGCCAAAAACCTCGTCGCGCCGCCTGGGCCAATTCTTGAGCTTCCAAGTAGCGCTCCCGGTTGGCCCCGTACAAAAAGCGCTCATAAACCACCGCCTGCCCCTGGCGCAACATCTCCAAATTCACCAAACCCTCGGCGTTGTACACCTGGGCAATGTGCAGCCCTTCTGGCGTGACGTAGAGAGTATCCACCTGCACCAGGGATCCCGGCGGCAGCAGGCTTTGCAAAGCTTCCTGCGAGAGCCGCCCCCAGCGCCCTTGCGTCAGCTCTGGGGCATCCACATAGGCAAGACGAAAACGGGTTGGCCTGCCGTTCAAGTCTGCCCAAAAGGTGTCCCCATCCACCACCGACCGTACTCGCGCTGTCCCAGAAGATTGGGCCGCTGCAGGGAGGACAAACCAACTGCCCGAAAGGACAGCCGCCATCATCAGGAGAGAAGTTCTTGAGGCCATGGGGATCACTCCTATTGTGCAGAACAACAAAAGTTAAGAAATAATAAGAAATGGGGAAGCTGCGGGAACTTACCGAAAGCCTGGAGCGTCTTCACGAACCGGAAGCAAGAACGATAGCCGCCCCTTCTTCGAGGAGAGGCAGCCGGAGCAACACTTCGCTTGCGCCAGAGAGAGCAGATTCTCTGACGCAGGGATCGGTCCTGTGAAGAAGACGGCTTCCAGGATGACAATTTGGGTTAGAGTTTAGCTCACCTCTTGGGGCAACGTCACAGCCCTAGAGCGCAATCTTTGCCCAGTTAGGGGATTGGAATTACAGGCGCAAGCGGTAGGGCTCTTCCTCGGGAAAATCGGGCAGAGGAGGTGGGAGAATCTCGATCTCGCCGGTGGGCAGCGTCCGCAGCACCGTCCCCAATTGGGTCAGTTGTTCCAGAACAAACTGGCGGGTATCCCGGTCGCTGGTGGCATTGAACACGCTCAGCCAGACATCGAAGCGGGAACGGCGGCTGAGGGGGCTGCGGGCGATGTTGTCCCCCAGTTGGCGAAAGTCGTCGCCGGGCAGGCCCACCTGTTCCCGCCAGGCGGCAGCTTGGTAGTAGTCGCGGCGGCCCGCTTCCGCATCCCCCAAAAACATGAAGTTGATCAAGGCGCGATCCACGTAGAGCCGCCAGGCGTCGGGATTGTTTTGGGGGTTAAACTGCTGCAGGCCGCGATCCAAAATCTCGACAGCTTTTTCCGGCTGGCCGGCCCGATAGGCCAACACCAAGCTAGACAGCCGGTAGCCCAAGAAAAAGTTGGGATCCAGTCGCAGCATGTGGTCGAAGTACTCGTAGGCGAGGCCGTAGCCGGTTTGGGCACGAGCAGGGGCGTCGCCGTAGTACTGGATCAGCTCCAGCCACAGCCAGGAGGCGCCCAGGTTGCGGTAGCCCAGCCAGCCCAGGGTGGTGGCCAGGGCGATGTTGCGGTTTTTGCGGGCCTCGGCATTTTCCAGGGCCTCTAGGTTGATCCGCTCCAGCATCGGCACCTGCAGCCGCACCACCAGGATCCCGCACAGCAGCGCCCCGCCCACGGCGGCCAGGGTGCCTGCCAGGGAGAAACGGGAGCGGCGACGGGGCAAAGCAGCAGCAGTCATAGCCAGTTCTGAGCGGATCCCTCAACGGCTACACTCAATCATAAATTCATCCTGCCTTTGCATCGACTGCTCTCTCGCTCTCTGTTGAGCTTTTCCTCTGCGTATGACCAGATCCGCCCTCTCGGCTGCAGACCGGGCCCTCAGCCTCTACGAGGCTCTGCCCTACCCCAACGTGCCCCTCTCGCAGTCGGCCCGCAATGCCCTGGGGGAGATGTTCAAGATGAGCTATACCACCGCCCAGTACCTACGCACCCACGCCCTCGTCCCGTCCGAGGGCAAGGTGATGCTCAACGCCGGCTGTGGCTCCGGCTGGGAGACGCTGATGATGGCGGAGGCCAATCCGGGCGCCCAGATCGTGGCCTGTGATCTGTCGCCGGCTTCGGTCAAGCTCACCGAGGAACGCCTGCGGCACCACGGCTTCACCGATGTCCAGTGCTACGTCCTCAACGTGCTGGAGCTGGATCGCCTGGGGATCCAGTTCGATTTCATCAGCCTGAACGATGTTTTGTATTTGTTGGCGGATCCCACTGAGGGCTTGCGGGCGATGAAAAAAGTCCTCAAGCCCGAGGGCATCATTCGCGCCAATCTCCACAGCCGCCGCCAACGCCAGGTGTTTCTCCGCCTGCAGGCAGCTTTGCAAAAGGTGGGGCAATTCGACGTCCCGCCGGCGGTGGGGGCGCAACATGTGCGGGAGTTCATGGGATCCCTGCAGGAAGAGGTGGCCAAGGCGGTGCTGTGGAACCCGGCCAGCTATACCGAAGATGCCGCCATCATGAACAACTATCTGCTCTCCAACGACAAGGGATTCACGATCCCCGAGGTGTTTGGCATGTTGCAGCAGGCGGGGTTGGGCTTTTTAAGCCTGGTGGATATGCCCGACTGGTCGCTGGAGTCTCTCTTTAAGCAAGTGCCGGAGTTTGTGCGGCAACGGCTGGAAACCCTCAGCGTCATGGAGCGGCTGCACCTCTACGAGCTGATCCGGCCTGCCCATCGCCTCATCGACTTTTGGGCCGAGCACGCCGGCTCTTCCCTGGTGCTACCTTGGACGGATGCAGATTGGTTGGCGGGATCCGTGCAATTCAACCCCCTGCTGATGGACAACGCTCGCTTCCACCAGGAGTACAACAAGGCCCTGCAAGAGAACTGCACCTACGAAATGCAGTGGACAGGGGCCACCCACGGGCGGATCCGCATCCCTGCCGAGAAGGTGAAATGGCTGGCCCCGCTGCTGCAGGGGCCAACTCCGGTGGCAAAGCTGATTCAGCGGGTCGTCGAGTTGGGATCCCTGACGGAAGAACAGGCAACTGACGAGGTGCTGACCTTCCTGACGGCGTTGGAAGACTTTCTATTCGTCATGCTGCAGTAGAGCCGTTTTCCCGTTCCCGACCAATCCCAACTCCCCTCTCCCTCTGGGAGAGGGGTTGGAGGTGAGGGCAGTGGCGCGGAGTGCCTGGGAAGTGTCTTAATCTGGTTTGAGAGGTCGAAAACTGTACGACTCGGATGTCTGCCTGGCCGGCACGTCGCTTCTATGCAGCTCTGCAGCGAGGGCTGACCCAGCCCCTGGATCGCTGGGTGGCCGGGATCACCCTCTGCAACTTGGCGGTTGGGGTGATCTTACTTTTGCTGGGCAACCACACGGCCCCCTATGTGCGGGACTTTAACTGGCAACAGCAGCGGGTGGGATCCCAGGAACTGCAGATGGTGCTGACCTTCAACCGCCCTATGGATGCGGACAGCGTTGCGGCCAACCTGGAGATCCAGCCGCCTCTGCCGGGCCGGATGCGCAAGCTGGGCCGCCGCTTTTTTTGGACGCTGACAGAGCCGGCCCCCTACGGCCAGACCTACCGGGTGCGCCTGCAGGCAGCCGTGGATGAGCGGGGCCAGCCCATGGCGCGGCCTTTTGAGGGCGAGTTTCGCACGCCGGATCGGCAGTTGTTGGGGATCGGCACGGAAGCAGACCAACGGGGGCGGCTGTTGCTCTTTAACCTGGAGACGGGATCCACCACTTTGCTGACGCCGGCGGGGCTGAAGGTTACCCAGATGCAGCCCAGCGCCGATGGCCGCTTCGTCTACTACTTTGCCACCGCCAGCACCATCCAGCAGCAGGATCTCTACCGCCTGGATCTGGAGGATCTGTCTTCCCGGTTGCTGCTGGACCACCAGGGCTACCAAAACCTGCGCTTCCAGGTCTCGCCGACGGGGGAGCTGGTGGTAGCGGAGCGGATCCCCCTGCAACGGGATCCCCTGGCTCCCGTCCAGACGGAACTGTGGATCCAGAAAAGGAGCCGGGATCCCTTTGAGCGGCTGGATCTGGATACGGCTTTGGGGGGAGACTTTTTCATCAGCCCTGATGAGAGCAGCCTGCTCATCTCCCAGGGGCAGGGGGTGGGGATTGTGCCCTTGCAGCCGCGGGCGGCAGCGGAGAGCTTTTTGGCCCAGTTCGGCCAAACCTTGGCCATCCGTCCCGATGGGGCTTTCGGGGCTTTGCTGCGCTTCAATCCCGACTACACCCGCAGCCTCTTTATCGTCAGCAATACCGGCACCAGCGAGGAGATTTGGGTTACCGAGGGATCCGTAACCAAAGGAGCTTTTTCGCCGAGGGCACCCGTCTTTTACGGCTTGGTCAGCGAGGCCGAGTTTGTTGGTGAGGGCGCGTTGGCATCTCTGGCCTACACCGAGTCCCCCCGCTTGCTGGCAGTGGTGTTCGGCAGCGGCGGCGCGGCCCCGGCGGGCAAGACCGTAGAGGTGGGGCGGGCCGACTATCCCTTTGAGCTGGACTTCAGCCTTTCCCCTGACGGCCGCCTGTTGGCCTACACGCTTTTGGAGCCCTTGCAAGAGGAGATCCCGGATCCCTGGGCCCCCTTTAGCCGCACTGGGCAAGCGATCCGCAGCGGGCAAGTGTGGCTGGTGGACTTGCAAGATGGGCTGCCGATCCCCAACAGCCGTCGCCGCCTGCCGCTGAGCAGCAGCGCACTGGCCTGGATCCCTTAGTCAGGAGGAGTTCTAGGCAAGCAAGGCCTAAAACCCAGGCCAGATGCAGAGCAACTCCCCTCTCCCCCTAGCGAGCCGAGGTTCTCAGTTTGGTTAGGATAATCACTCCCACCAGCGCCAGGGTTACCGTGTTGGCAAGCAGGATGACCGCATCTTGGCGCAACAGGCCGTACAGATCCCACATCAGGATCCCTGCCCCAAACAGCAGCAGGTAGCTCCAAGAAAAATCGTCCGCCTTTTGGCTATGCCAAGTTTTCCAGGCTTGCGGGAAGAAACTGGCAGTGGTCAGAGCAGCAGCCGATAGGCCCACCCAAAACGTGAGGTTCATAAGTGTAGCTCCGGCTCGACAAAGCCCTGCAGCGGCTGGGCCGCTTCCGCCTCGCTCAAGCCCTTGGCCTGCAGCAACACCCCAAAGCTCCCCAACCCCAGCGGATCCAGCAGAGCGTGAAGGGCATGTCGCCGTTGCAACACCTGGCCCAGATCCCCCCCCTCGTCGCCAACTTGGCCGAGGGCGGCCAGCCTTTCCGCCAATCCCAGGTTCACCAAAAAGCAGCTCTGCTGGGTGAAGCCCAGGCACTTGAGCCCCAGAGACTCCCCCACCTGCTGCAAGGTGGTAAAGTCCACGTGGGCAGTGAGATCTTGGGATCCCACCCAGACATAGGGATCCGCGTAGGTGCCGTGTTGGCGGTAGGCCAGGAGCGTGCCCTGGAAGCGCTGGGGGCTGTAGTAGCGCTGGGCGGTGTGGCCGTAGTCAAGGGTGAGCACGTAGCCCCGCCGCAGCTTGCGGGCCAGAAGCTGGAGCCACTCTAGGGCCTTGAGGTTGACCTCCGTTTGGTAGCCGGAGGGATAGGTGGCAATCGGGATCCCCAGGCGGGCAAAGTACGCTTCCAGCGCGGGCGTAGAGAGATCCCCTAACACTTCTCGGAAGCCCTCCCCCTCCGCCCAATCCACGTAGATTTCTCGCAAGGCCCCCGCCTGCACCTGCACCCGATGGACTGGGAAGGCGTCCACCAGCTCGTTGGAAAAAAAACAGCCGGTTACCGAACCATCTGGGATCTCGTCCCACTCTAGCCAGCGCACCTTCTCGCCATAGCCGGCCAAGCGCTCCCGCTGTAGCCGCCGCAAAAAAGCAGAGCGCTCGAGGATCCCGTACTCCAGGGCTTGCCAGAAGTCGGGCCAATTGGAGCACACATAGGCCAGCCAATCTTCGGCCAGGCGCCCGCTGCCCGCCCCCATCTCAATCACCGCAAAATGGGGAGGGGATCCCAAAATGTGCCAGAACTGGAAGATCTGCTCAGCCAACAGTTGGGCAAAATCCGCCGCCAAGTGAGGAGAGGTGCGATAGTCCCAGCCGAGGGGGAGATGCTCCCGCTCGTAGTAACCCAGACCTGGCTCGTAGAGGGCCCACTCCATGAACTGGGCAAAGGTCACGGGTCCTCGGGCGCGAATGCGGCTGCCGATCAGCTCTGGCAACCTCCGGTCGGCCTGCGAGGGCGACAAGGGCAAATCCGGATTGCCCAAGCCTAAGTCTTGCCTAGAAGGGCTTACCAATGGGGATAGACTCACTTGTTCAAGGGACGACGCCAATTTTGGCGAAACTGGCGGTTGGTCAAGAGCAGCAGTGGCCAGAGGGCCGACACCGCCCACTTTCCAGAGCCTGAGTAGATGCGATCCGCCTTGCGGGCTGAGTACCAAACTCCCCCTGCGTAGATTGCCAAGAGCAAAAAAGGCCACATTTCTCTCACGTCCTGCGAACGCTGCTCAGCCGGTTAAGGGATCCCCCCTAGTAAGCGTCCTGCAACTCATAGAAGTCAGGCGTGATATAGTCCTTGCGCAGCGGCCACCCAATCCAGTCTTCCGGCATCAAGATCCGCTTCAAGTTGGGGTGTCCCTCAAAGATGATGCCGTACATGTCATAGGTCTCCCGCTCCTGCCAGTCCGCCGACTTCCAGATCCAGTACACCGAGGGCACCCGCGGATCTTGGCGGGGCAGCTTCACCTGAACCCGCACCTCCTGCGGCCGATCTGCCCCGTCCGCCAGTTTGATCAGGTGATAGAGGCTGACCAGGGGTTGCCCTGCCCCCAGGTCGTAGCCGCACTGGCACTCCAGGTAATTGAAGCCGTAGGCATAGAGGGCAGTACACACAGGCAAGAGAAAATCCCGCTCCACCTCCAGCAGCTCCACCCCGGCGGCATCTCTGCCCAGGTACTGATGGTCAAAGCCGTTATCGGCGAGGAACTGGGAAACCGGCCCCCGTTCCAGCGTCGCCAACGGCTCTGTCGGCTCGGCTGTCGAGGACGGCTTTTGCTGGGCTTTGTCCTCTGTCATCTCACATCCCTCCCCGCAAAGCTTTGAGCTGCTGTTCCGCCTGCTTGAAGTCGGCAGTCTGCAAGGCCGGAGGCACCGGCAGGCCAATAGCCGCCGCCAGTTCCGGTGGAGGAGCTTGGCGGGTCTCGCTCTCCAGATACTTGCCGGTGATGATCTCCGGCACCGGCTTGAGGTTGTGCTTGACCGTGTAGTAGCGGTGGGTTTGTTGCAGGCGGCCCCGCTCCCGCATGTCTTCGGCGGCGATCTTCTTGCGCAGCTTGACAATAGCATCCATGATCGCCTCCGGACGCGGCGGGCAGCCGGGAATGTACACGTCCACAGGGATCAGCTTGTCCACCCCTCGCACCGCCGTGTAGGAATCGGAGCTGAACATGCCGCCGCTGATGGTGCAAGCTCCCATGGCAATGACGTACTTGGGCTCGGGCATCTGTTGGTAGAGCTTAACCAGCGCCGGCGCCATCTTCATGGTTACCGTTCCCGCTGTGATGATCAAATCAGCCGTGCGCGGCGAAGAACGGGGCAACAGGCCAAAGCGGTCGAAATCGAAGCGGGAGCCCAGCATGGCTGCAAACTCGATGAAGCAGCAGGCAGTGCCGTAGAGGAGCGGCCAGAGGCTGGACATCTTCGCCCAGTTGTACAGGTCGTTAACCGTAGTGAGAACGACGTTGTTCGAGAGGTCTGTGGTAACTTGCGGGGCAGACGCCGGAAACAAGACTTCCGGCTCCTGAGAGGTCATGACCATTCCAGCGCTCCTTTTCTCCAAGCGTACACAAGGCCCACCACAAGGATGGCGATGAAAATCAGGGCCTCCACAAAGGCCAGCAGTCCCAAGCGATGAAAGGCCACCGCCCAGGGATAGAGGAACACGGTCTCCACGTCGAAGATCACGAAGACCAGGGCGAACATGTAGTAGCGGATGTTGAACTGGATCCAGGCCTGGCCAAACGGCTCCATCCCCGACTCATAGGTGCTGCGGCGCAGGGATCCCCGCCGCTTTGGGGCCAAGAGCGCAGAAGCTCCCAGAGCCAAGACCGGCAGCAGAGCGCAGACGATCAGAAAGACCAGCAAATACTCGTAGCCGGATAAGACAAACACGACGCCAGACCGCCTCAGGTGCTCAACATTTAGATACGTTTTCAGTATAGAGCCAGTCTGCCGCCTCCCGGCGCTGCCCGATCTTTAGTTCTGCTGATGGTCTCGATTGCGGGAGTGGCGTTTCTCCAGCCAACCCCACACCCCACTCAGCAGGGCTCCAGCCATCAGGATCCCCAGTGCCGGCTGGAACAAAGGCAACCACAGCCGCAGCCAAAGTTTGTAGCCCAGCGGGATCCCGATGAAAGCTCCCGTTACCGAGAAGACAAACCAGACAAACCCGGCAAACACCAGAAAGACCAGGGCAATGAGAAAATGATCCAGCCAGCGTTTCCAGTCTGAGACGGTCATAGGGAGCAAGCCAGAGCAGGTGAAGTCTCTCAGATCCTACTACTGGAAACCCTGCCCTCTTCCCTCCAACCCAGCATAAGCCCCTGCCCCTCACGAGGGTTGACTTGTCAACAGGTAGTGGTAGAAATTTAGTTGTACACAACCCGTAGCGTTAAGCCGATGTCCACCTCCTCTGATTCCTCCTTTGCCGACCGTTTGCGACAGGTGATCGGCGATGAGGCCATTTATGCGTTTGGGCGGCGGGCCGGCATTAGCGATACAGCCTTGCGCAGTTACCTCAAGGGATCCGTGCCCGGCATCGACAAGGCCGTGAAAATTGCCCAGGTGGGGGGGGTGAGTCTCAGTTGGCTGATTACGGGGGAGGGATCCCCGCGGCTGGAGGCTGGCGACGCCAAAACGGAGTATGTATACGTGCCTCTGGTGGATGTGGTCGCCTCGGCAGGGGCGGGGGCGCTGGTGCGGGAAGAGTCCATCGAGTCGGTGCTAGCTTTTGAGCGTAACTGGCTACGGGCCCATCTGAAGGGGAACCCGGATGGGCTCAGTTTGATTCGGGTGCAAGGGGACAGCATGTCTCCCACCTTGGAAGATGGCGACTGGATCTTTGTCGAACGGCAAAAAGAGCTGGGGGGTGAGGGCATCTACGTCTTTCAGAGGGATGGCGAGCTGTGGGTCAAACGGCTGCAACGCCTGTCAGGATCCCGAGTAAAAGTTATCAGCGACAACCCTCGCTTCCCGTCTTTTGTGGTCGATTGTGCGGATCCCGTCAACGGCCTGATCCTCATAGGACGCTATCGGGGCCGTCTCAGCTTCGACTAGGCTTTTGCCGAGGATGGCGGGAAGGGGTAGCCTGAGCAGCCCCTAATCCCCTTGGCAAGCTGCGGTCGCCGGATAGGATCGACTCTAGGCGTTGAGTTGAGCCCGGTTTTCGCTCCTCGCCTGCGCCCATCTAGCCAGAGGTTTGCCTGCGATGCCCCGCCCATCGGAACGTGCAACGGTCTTTCTCAATCTCTCGAGTGGGATCCTCCTGGTCGGCAGCGGCATCTGGGCGGGAATGGTGCTCCCGCAGCCGCTTCAGACCCAACCGCTGCCAGTTCCCCAGCCGCAGGCCAACACGCCGCCGCTCCTGCCCACCCTGTCTCCACCCCAGGCCAGTCTCCCAGCGGTGAGCCCAGATGCAGATTCACCAAAGGGGAATCCAAATCACGGCGGCTCCACGGATCTGGAAAGGGAGATTCGAGAACTCCGCCAGCAGGCCATCCAGCTTTTGATCCGCGTTGAAGAACTGGAGTCGCGGCTGCAACGGCTGTCTTCCCCAGCAGCGGCCCCTGAGCCGAGGCGAGAATCGGCCACCACTGCCGAGATCGCCCCGGAGGGAGCAAGCGTCCCTGCCCCCACCGCAACGCCGACCCCTACCTCTTTTCAGGTGGGAACCCGAACCATTAGCCTGCCGGGCGATCTGCTCTTCGACTTCGACAAGGCCGAGATTCGGCCTGAGGCGGCCTCCCTGTTAGCAGAAGTGGCCAAATCTTTGCGGGAAATGCCCGGCGCCCGCGTTCAAGTCAACGGCCACACCGACAACATCGGTTCCTTGAACTATAACCTCGACCTTTCCCTGCGCCGCGCCAACGCTGTGAAAGACTACTTAGCTAACCTGTTGCCGGAAGACCACCCCATCAGCTGGACAACCTCTGGCTTTGGCCCCACCCTGCCGGTGGCCGACAACGATACGGAGGAAGGGAGACAGCGAAACCGCCGCGTGGATCTCATCATCGCCCCCTAGTGGCCCCCCCAAAGTTGGGGGTTGGCAGGCTTGAACAGCGCCTTAGTCTAGAATCAACTGGTCCGATCCCTGGTGGGGGCGAGGGCCAAGGCAACAGTCTGAGCTTTGGGGTTCGATTTTGAACGCGGCAGGGATCCCGTCGGGGGAAAAGCAGACCTTTGCGCTGAGAGTAGACACAACCCTGGATGCTCTCAGCCAAGTTTTGACGTGGTTTGAGTCTTTCCGCGACGCCGGCATTCCGGGCCCCATCTGGTTGGAATGCCAGTTGGCCTTGGCGGAGGGCTTTACCAACGCCGTTCGCCATGCCCACCGCACTTTGTCTCCCAGTACACCCATCGATATCGAGCTGGTTCTGATGCCCCAGGAGCTGGAGCTGCGCATCTGGGATCAAGGGCAGGAGTTCAACTTGGAGGAATTCTTCCAGAACCGAGCAGCCAGCAGGCCCCCCGACGCCGAGGTCGAATCCGAGGGGGGACGGGGTATTCGGCTGATGAAGGCTCTCTCCACCCACCTGAGCTATACTCGCCAGGCAGATGGCCGCAACTGCCTGCTGATCAGCAGGCGCTTCGACGATCCCGCCCCCCTCTCCCAGCGGCCGGCCTAGGCCAACAGGCCAGCGCTCAACTGGCGAATGGCCGAGCTGGCCACATCGCTGTAGCGCAGCTCACCGGCCAAGATCTGGCCCATGCGCCGAGTGGCTCCCGGTCGCTTGACGCCTACCCTGTAGCCGACGCCCGGAAAGCGGTAGAACAGCGCCGCGATCCGCTTGGCCCAACGCATCTCTGAGCCCCACTCCTGCTGCACGCGGGCGGAGTAGTTCGCCAGGGCTTCGGTATCTCCCGCCAGGGCTTGGTCGATGGCCTGCGCTGCCAGCATGCCAGTGAGGAGGGAGGGGCGGATCCCTTCGGCGGTAAACGGATCGACGACACAGGCAGCATCTCCCACCAGGAGGGCATTTTGGCTGTGCAGGGGTTGATCCCCCTCCCAAAGACAGATGGGATGGCCAAACTGCCTGACCGATTTCAAGTCCACACCAAAGCTTTGGGCATACTCGGCGGCGATTTCCCGCAAGTTTTGTTTTTCGCCACCCCGAAAGGTGCCTGCCCCGATGGAGTAGCCATCGGCTTTGGGGAAGTTCCAAATGTAGCCGTTGCTCACGGCGCCAAAGTCGAAATGGGCGGCTGCGGTTTTTGGCTCTGAGACGGGCACTTCTGCTTCCAGGGCGGCAGCAAGGCGGCGCTGCCGGTTTTGAAAGCCGAGCCACTTGGCCATCGAGCCTTTGGCCCCATCGGCCCCGATCACATACCGACCCCAGACCGGGCCGGTGGCTGTCATCACTTGCCAGCGGTCGCTCTGCCACTCAATGCCGGAGACGGGACATTCCGTCTGGAGTGCTGCCCCCTGCTTTTGCGCCTGCTGGATCAAGTAATGGTCGAAGACCTCCCGCCGCACCATCCATACCGGCTCTTTCAGATCCAGGTCGGCCACGACCGGATCCCCGCCCCGCCAGGTGTAGCGAATTTGCCGGATCTTCAGCGAAATGGCGGGACTGAAATCGAAGTCAAACCAGGCCGCCACCATGGGAGAAACGCCGCCGCCACAGGGTTTGTAGCGGGGCAAAGGATCCTTCTCCAAGACCAGCACTGAGCGCCCCCGCTTGGCCAGGTGATAGGCGGCCGAGCCGCCGGCAGGGCCAGCGCCGACGATGACACAGTCGTACACTTGGGACATGGCTCTCGATCCCCAACCCCTTCTCCCTGAATTTGGGCTGTCGGCTCCTAGCCTACCGCATCCTTTTTCCCTCAAGAAAACAAGGGGGAGGGGGCCGGCGGATCCCCCCAACGGCGTAGGCTCAAGTGGGCCAATTCTGCAATGGGATCCCCTTTCCATCAGCTTGTTCAGGCTGAGGGGTGGCCGGGATCCCTGCCGGGTTGTTACAGCGATACACCTTGGCCCCAACGCTGCGCAGCTTTTCATCGATAGCTTCGTAGCCGCGGTCGATGTAGTGGAGCCCGTGGATAGTAGAGCAGCCCTCAGCCGCCAGGCCAGCCAACACCAGAGCTGCCCCCGCCCGCAAGTCCGTGGCCACCACCGGCGCTCCCGACAGCGACGGCACCCCCCGGACAATGGCCACCCGGTTCTTGAGACGAATATCCGCCCCCATGCGGTTGAGCTCGGGAATGTGGTGCATGCGGTTTTCAAACACCGTCTCCTCGATGGTGCAACTGCCCTCGCTCAGGGCAGCCAAGGCCATGATCGGCGCCTGCACATCGGTGGGAAAACCTGGATAGGGCAAGGTTTGGATATCGGTTGCCTGGCAAAGCCAGCCCGAACTGAGTTGAGCCGGGGCAATGCGCAGCCGGTTGGGGCCTTCTTCCTCCACCCGCAGCCCCATGTCGCGCAGCTTGGCAATCACCGCTCGCAGGTGATCCGGGATAACAGGGCCAACCGTGAGTTCGGAGCGGGTGATGGCCCCGGCAATGAGGTAGGTGCTGGCCTCGATGCGGTCGGGAATGACCGTGTACTCGGTGCCGTGCAGGCGCGGCACCCCTACCACCACAACCGTATTGGTGCCCACGCCACGGATGCGGGCTCCCATCGCCTGACAAAAACGGGCCAAGTCGGCCACCTCCGGCTCTTGGGCAGCATTTTCAATCACCGTTTCCCCTTCGGCCAGCGTAGCGGCCATCATCAGCGTCTCGGTGGCGCCGACGCTGGGATAGTCAAGGTAGATGCGGGTTCCCACCAGCTTGCGGGCATAGGCATGAACCACGCCGTGCTCGATTTGAACCGTTGCCCCCAACGCTTGCAGGCCCCGCACATGCAGATCCACCGGACGCGAGCCGATGGCACAGCCGCCGGGCAGAGGAACTCTGGCCACTCCCAGCCGCGCCAGCAGCGGCCCGATGATGAAGAAGCTGGCCCGCAACTGGCTGACCAACTCGTAGGGCGCCTGGGAAGTTTTGAGGGAGCTGGCGTCTAGGTCAAGGGTATTGCCCACATGGGACACCTTAACCCCCAGGGTGGCCAGGATCTGCCCCATGCGTTCGATGTCCAGCAGGCGCGGCACGTTGTGAATTCGACAAGCGGCAGGAGCCAAAAGGGATCCCGCCATGAGCGCCAAAGCTGAGTTTTTCGCGCCGCCGATGGGAATGTGGCCGCTCAAGGTCTGCTTGCCGACAATTTTCAGCACTGGCCCCATCATCTCCGGCGGGGCTGCCACTCTGGTCTGGGCCGGCGACAGGTTAGGCGCTAGGGATTCCGTCCTGCCGACGCGATTGTCAAAAAAATCTCTCAATCTTCCTCCTCACCCACCAAAAATAGAAAGGCTCTTTCCAGAGAATACTCCGGGGATCAAAGCAGCAACTAAACTTGCAGGCCAAAACTTAGGGTGACGAAGGAAGAGAAGCTCCAGTGGCTATGCCTCTATCCTACAGCAGCGGATGGGCAATTAGCTATGTCAGCTCTTTGTGGCGCGAAAACCCCTGGCTGATCGCTGTGGGGAAGCAGGCCCTGGGCGTAGAGAGTATGTCAACAAACGCAGGTTCCTGCCGCGGGCGGCTAGGGGGATAGCCTGGCAGCAAGGGGCAGTATGATGGATGGTCATGAGAAGCGCTTGCCAGTAAGACAGGAGACACTCGATGACCGCGACCCAAGTTTCTGCCGAAGAGTTGTTTCGGGCCGCCTACGAAAATCGCTACACCTGGGATCCCGACTTTCCGGGCTACAGCGCCGAGGTCACCTACTGGGATGGGGAGCGCACTTTTGTGGGCCAGGTGCGAGTGGGGGCAGACCTAAAAGCGACGGTTACGGGCGTGGAGGATGAGGAAGCCCGGAAAGCCATTCACAATCAACTTTGGGAGATTGCCGTTCACCGGGTGCGCCGCAGCTTCGCCGAGACCCACGGGAACAACACTTTTCGCTATGGCCAGATCCTACCCGATGGCACCGTGGAGATCCTGGTGGGCGGCAAAGCCGAAGGGGATCGCTACCACGTGCGCGACAACCAAGTTACCATGGTGCATCGGCATATTCACGGTATGGTGGTTACTATTCACACCTTCAGCAGCCACGACACGGGCGAAGGCTACCTCTCCCACCGCTACGACTCCGTCTATCACGACGCCAAGACTGGCGAGCAGAAGGGTGGGCGCAGCCAATTTGAAGATCTCTACACCAAAGTGGGCAAGTACTATATCCTCTCGGAGCGGCGCATTCAAACAGAGACGGAAACCGGCCCTGTGGAAAAGCGCTTTACCTTCCGCAACCTGGCGTTGCTGGATGCGGGGGCCTGATTGGCCAAAGGCCAACGGAAAGCCCGATAATCTCATTTGTGGCAGCAACGCCCCCCTTAGATAGAAGAAGTGGGGGATCCTGAGCTATGCTTTGAGTATTCTCCCGCCCACACTTTGGCATGGACAACCCTGCGGAAAAGCCCAACCCGGATTCCAAAGCTCCTAAGGAGGCTCCCGAACTGATTCTCCGCCCGGCTCAACTGGGTGATCTGGAGGCGGTGGAGGAGATTTTGGCTCAAGCTTTTGATGAAGAGTACAGCGGCCGCTCGGTGGACATTCGTCGCCAGGTGCGGCGGCTGCGCCGGTGGTATGGCCCCCTGAAAACTTTGAGCCTGTTTCCCAACCGTTTTCAGCACATGTTTACGGTGCATGTGGCGGAGCTGGAGGGCAAAATCCAGGGGGTCATTCAAGTTTCTCCCTTTAATCATTCCCGCAGCACCTGGCGGGTGGATCACATTGCTGTGGTGCCCTCCGCCCGGCGGCAGGGAATCGGCTCTAAGTTGCTCAGACACTGCATGGAGCACTTTCGCGAGGCCCGCACCTGGATCTTGGAGGTGAACATCCACAACAAGGGGGCGATGGCCCTCTACCGCCACAACGGCTTCCAACCGCTGGCCCAGATTACCTACTGGTCGATCCGGCCCGAGATTCTGGCCGCCCTCAGCCAGCACGAGCCCATGCTGCCCAACCTGGTGCCGGTGACCAACCGGGATGCCTACGCCATTTACCAACTGGATACGGGATCCATGCCGGCCACCGTGCGCCAGGTATACGACCGCGACGTGAGCGATTTTCGCACCAGCCCGCTGGATTGGCTCCTAGATCAGGCCAAATGCGTCATCAGCCAAACGGAACGGGTGGAGATGTGTGTCTATGAGCCGGAGCGGAAAACCGCTATCGGCTATTTCAACCTGAAGTTGGACCGTACCGGGCAGCAGCCGCATGTGGCCAAGCTTACGGTTCACCCCGCCTACACCTGGCTCTATCCTGAGCTCATGGCCAAGATGGCCCGGCTCACCCAAGCCTATCCGCCGCAGGCTTTGGCTTTGGCCTCCACCGATTACCAGCCGGAACGGGAGGAATTTTTGCTCAAGCTGGGAGCCCGGGACGTGGAGCGGACGCTGTTGATGTCGCGCTCGGTGTGGCACAAGGTGCGAGAAGCTCGCTCCCCATGGTACAGCGAGTATCTCGCTCTGGTGCTCCAGAAATTGCCGGTGAAACAGCCGGTGCCGGAACGCTTCGAGGGGCTGGCAGAGGGCTGTCTGGAGCATCCCTTTCATTCCCTTCACCCAACTGGTCTGGATTCCCATTCCGTTCGGCCGGAATCCTCACTAGGACAGGCCAGGGATCCGCAATCGGAAGCTCCTCCCCCTCCCGGCTAAAGTCTCGGCTGGCACCTGCGCACCCCTATGAACGAGTTGAAGGATAACCCGGCTGGGGATCCCTCTTGGCGGACGTTGCTGCAGGCGGCCTTGCACCGCAACCGCAGCGACGCGGGTGTGCGCTATTTGCAGTTGGCTACGGTGGATCCTTGGGGGCACCCGCGCAACCGCACGGTGGTCTTCCGGGGATTTTTGGGGGATACCGACCGCATTCAGTTGGCGGTGGACAGCCGCAGCGAGAAGATCTGCCAGATCGCCCACTGCCCACTGGCCCAGATCTGCTGGTACTTCTGTAAAACTCGCGAGCAATTTCGCATTGCCGGCACTCTCGAGGCCATCACCGCCGACCACCCGGATCCTCGGGCGCAGCAGCACCGACAACAGTTGTGGCAACAAATCTCGGAAAAAGGACGGCTGCTCTGGTTCTGGCCGCAACCTAAAGGCCCTCTTGCCCCACCCGAGGCTTTTGTTGAAGAGCTGCCCCCCGAAAAGGCATCTTTGCCACCGCCGACATTTGTCCTACTGCTGTTGGATCCAACGGAGGTGGATCACCTCCAGCTCAAGGGAGATGCGATCTATCCCCAGCGACGGACTCTGTATGAGCGCAGCCCGCAAGGGTGGAAATGCCGAGCGGTCAACCCCTAGAAGGATCCCAGCCGACTGCAGGTGGGAGGGGGGAGCGGTTTTCGCCTTCCGAGAGAAGGTTGAATGAATATTGAAGAACAGACAAGGATAGAGGTGTTAGCGTGGCTGAACAACCGTCCTATTCTGAGCGCGACGCCGCCTGCGGGCTGGATCTGCTCACCAATGGCGAGGTCACGGTCGCTCAGCTTCTTTCTCAATCCGGCATGTAGCACTCCTGGTTGCGGTAATCTGATGTCTGTTTCCATCCGCTCATTTCCTGCCTGTATCACCCAAGCTGTTGCCGCTCTTGTTGCCGGCGGGCCGCCGAAAGGGACCTTGCGGGGCAAGCTGCGCCAGAGATCCCTGGGGTTGGCTGCCGCTTTGGTTTGGGGTCTGGCTCTCGTTCGGGGGTTGGCAGCCCAGCCGATGTTAAAATCCCCACAAGGCTCCTTCGAGGGGAATGCAGCTCCTGTCCTGCCCTCAGAGTCTGCCTTCCCCACCTCCACCCGCACAGGAGCCTTTCGAGTCGGCAATCGCACCCCTCACCCGATTCGGCTGGTGATCTTGATGCGCAGCGGTGGACGGCTGCTCAACCCGGAAACGGCCCACTGGGACTTTGCGCCCGGAGAAGGGGGCAGCGAGGGGCTGGTGCTGAGTTTGGGCGAGGAGCCATTGCAGATCGGCCCCGGCGATATTGTGGTGGCTTTTACCCTGGATGGAACCGCTCGCTACTGGGGGCCGAACGTGGTGGGAGAGTCGCTGGCGCCCTTTTGGAATGAAGAGAGCGGCTTTTGGTCGATGATCCTGCAGCCTTAGAGGGCTCTGCGGGCGGCCTAGAAGCCCTTTTCAACCATTTTTGAAATTGCAGCCATTTGGGTTGGAGACAGGATGCTGTACCCATGGACAAATCTCTGCCCAGGGCAAGCCACAACCCTTAAGTCAGTTTAGACCTCCTCCCAACCCCGAAAGCAGCCCCAAGTCCGGCTTCGGCGCTTGGCCCCTGCCGTGGTACCCCTGGATCCTCTGCCTCTCAAGCGCCGGCCCAGTGCCACCAGGCCCAGCCCAGCCCCACCAATAGCGCCGTTAGCCCATAGAAGCACCCCACCACCTGCACCTCCGACCAGCCCCCCAGCTCCAGATGGTGGTGCAAGGGCGACATGCGCAGCAGCCGTTTGCCTTGTCCGGTTTTGCGTTTGGTGTATTGGAAGTAGCCCACCTGCAGGATCACCGACAGGGCCTCTGCCACCAGCACCGCGCCCATCCAGGCCAGGGCCCAGAGCTGATCCCCCAACAGCGCCAGCCCCGCCAGAGCGCCCCCCAACCCCAGGGATCCGGTATCGCCCATAAACAGGCGGGCCCGGTGGTGGTTGTGCACCAGAAAGCCCAGACAGGTGCCGCTCAAGGCAAAAGCCACGAGCGCCAAAACGGGATCCGCTGCCGTCAGCCCCAGCCCTGCCAGGACAAGGGCCACCATCCCTGCCGCCAGGCCGTCCATGCCGTCGGCGAGGTTGACGGCGTTGTTGGTGCCCACCAGCACAAACAAGGCCAAGGGCCAGAACAGCCAGCCCAGGGGGAGGGCGCCTATTCCCGGCAGGGTGAGAACGGTGGGGATCCCTTGCCAGGCCAGGTAGCCACAGAAAACCAGGCCGATCCCAACTTGGAGTAAAAGCTTCGATTTGGCAGACAACCCCTTGTTGGAGCGCTGCCGTATGACCAGCCAATCGTCCAGCCAGCCAACCACGGTGTAAGCCAGGGTCAGTAGGGCCACCGCCAGCCATTGGGGATCCCAGCCGCTCCCGATGCCGGCCACCAGCAGCCCTACGGGCAAAAAGCTAAGGCCACCCATGGTCGGCGTGCCCGCTTTTTTGTGGTGGGACTGGGGCCCCTCCTCGCGGATGACCTGGCCTGCCTTCCAGCGCCGCAAGACCGGGAGAAGCAGGGATCCCAGCAGGGCCGAGCCCAGCACGCTCAATCCAAAGGGGAGGGCCACCTGGGGCCGGATCCCGATGACCAGCGCTGAGAGGGCCAGGCCGAGAACTAAGGAGAGGGCCATCCCTCCCCAGTCCGCCTCTTCCAGCCGGGGAAGGGTATCCGCATCCACCCGTTCTGAACCCCTCACATTCTCAACCTCCAGCACAACCGCCCAGAACGCTCCGGCAGGAGAGCCCAAGAAAACTCTACCCTGCCGGCGGCTAGAGGTGAAAGTTGGGGGGAGGGGGATCCACTAGTAGGGCCACTTCCAGTTGCGCACCTCGGGCAGATCCTCGCCGTACTTGCAGATGTACTGCTTGTGCTCCACCAGCTTGTCCCGAATCAACTGCTGGACGTGATCCCGCCGGTATTTGAAGCGCTCCACCCGCTCCAACACGTCGTTGGCCAGGTTGAAGCGATCCACCTGGTTGAGGACGCACATGTCGAAGGGAGTGGTGGTGGTGCCTTCCTCCTTGTAGCCGCGCACGTGTAGGTTGTGGTGGTTGGGGCGGCGGTAGGTGAGGCGGTGAATGAGCCAAGGATAGCCATGGAAGGCAAACACGATGGGCTTGTCAGGGGTGAAGATGCTGACAAACTCCTTGTCGCTGATGCCGTGGGGGTGTTCGCTGGGCGGCTGCAACTTCATCAGGTTCACCACGTTCACCACCCGGATCTTGATGTCCGGCAGGTGCTGCCGCAAGAAGTCCGCCGCCGCCAGGGTTTCCATCGTCGGCACATCGCCGCAGCAGGCCATGACCACATCCGGCTCCGAGCCCTGGTCGTTGCTGGCCCACTCCCAGATCCCCAAGCCCTGGGTGCAGTGCTTGATGGCGGCATCCATGTCCAGGTACTGCAGGGCCGGCTGTTTCCCCGCCACGATGACATTGACGTAGTGGCGGCTGCGCAGGCAGTGATCCGCCACCGAGAGCAGGGTGTTGGCATCTGGGGGCAGGTAGACGCGGATAACATCGGCTTTCTTGTTGACCACGTGATCCAGAAAGCCGGGATCCTGGTGGCTGAAGCCGTTGTGATCCTGCCGCCACACGTGGGAGGTGAGCAGGTAGTTGAGAGAGGGGATGGGCCGCCGCCAGGGGATGTGGCGGGTGGTCTTCAGCCACTTGGCGTGCTGGTTGAACATGGAGTCCACCAGGTGGATGAAGGCTTCGTAGCAGGAGAAAAAGCCGTGGCGGCCTGTCAACAGGTAGCCCTCCAGCCAGCCCTGGCAGACGTGCTCGCTCAGGATCTCCATCACCCGCCCATCGGGGGAGAGGTGCTCGTCGTAGTCGTAGATAGGCGCCACCCAGGTGCGGTCACTGGCCTCAAACACGGCGTCCAGGCGATTGGATGCAGTTTCATCGGGGCCAAAGAGGCGGAAGTTGTGGGGGTTGAGCTTCATCACATCTCGCAAGAATTGCCCCAGCACCTTGGTGGCTTCGGCTTCGAGGGTGCCGGGGTGCGGCACGTCCACGGCGTAGCGGCGGAAATCCGGCATTTTCAGCTCCCGCGTCAGCAGGCCGCCGTTGGCATAGGGGGTGGCGCCCATGCGCTTTTCCCCTTTGGGGGCCAGCTCCTGCAGCTCGGGCCGCAGGCGGCCGTTTTCGTCGAAGAGCTCTTCCGGTCTGTAGCTGCGCATCCACTCTTCCAGGATCTTGAGGTGCTCTGGTTTCTTGGCCAGATCCGCCAGCGGCACCTGGTGGGAGCGCCAGAAATCCTCCACCTTTTTGCCGTCCACCTCTTTGGGGCCCGTCCAGCCTTTGGGGGTGCGCAGGATGATCATCGGCCACTGGGGACGGCTGGGATCCCCCTTGGTACGAGCATGCTGCTGGATTTCTTGGATCTCGTGGATTACCGTGTCCAAAGTGGCGGCCATCAACTGGTGCATCTGGGCCGGATCGGAGCCTTCTACGAAGTAAGGCTTGTAGCCATAGCCCACAAACAGGCTTTGCAGCTCTTCACGGCTGAGGCGGCCCAGGATGGTGGGGTTGGCGATCTTGTAGCCGTTGAGGTGGAGAATCGGCAGCACTGCCCCGTCGTGGATGGGGTTGAGGAACTTGTTGGAGTGCCAGGAAGCAGCCAGAGGGCCGGTTTCCGCCTCTCCATCCCCGACTACACAGGCCACCAACAGATCGGGGTTGTCGAAGGCCGCCCCAAAGGCGTGGGCCAGGGCATAGCCTAGCTCTCCCCCCTCATGGATGGAGCCAGGGGTTTCTGGGGCCACGTGGCTGGGCACGCCGCCGGGGAAGGAGAACTGTTTGAAGAGCTTGCGCATCCCGTCGGCATCTTGGCCGATGTTGGGGTACACCTCGCTGTAGGTGCCCTCCAGGTACGTGTTGGCCACCAGAGCGGGGCCGCCATGGCCGGGGCCGGTGATGTAGAGGACGTTGAGGTTTTCCCGCTTGATGATGCGGTTGAGATGCACGTAGATAAAATTCAGCCCCGGTGTGGTGCCCCAGTGCCCCAGCAGGCGCGGCTTCACATGCTCTAGCTTTAGAGGTTCCCGCAGCAGCGGGTTGTCCATCAGGTAAATCTGCCCCACCGACAGGTAGTTGGCGGCCCGCCAGTAGGCGTCCATTTTGCGCAGTTCGTCGTCGGTGAGCGGTTTGGTTGAGAGCTGTTCTGCCAAAACCATAGCCGTACCCCCTAGGTATCTCTACTCTCATGCTGCTCCAGGTTGGGGCGGGGGCTTGGGGATCTTGGGATTCCTTTGGATTTGGCAGCGGTGGTCAGCCTACCACCACCAGGGCTTGAGGGGGGTGCCGTCGGGGAAGATGAGGCCGGCAATCTGGGATCCGCTGTGTTTGAGGCCCTCGATCTGGGCGCCTTCCAGGTTGGCCTGAGTCAGGTTGGCGCGGCTGAGGTCAGCCCGGCGCAGGTTGGCCCCCTGCAACTGGGCCTGGCGCAGCTCGGCGCCGCTGAGATCGGCCCCCTCGAGGTCGGCATTTTGCAAGTTGGCCCCCCGCAGATCCGCCCGCTGCAGGTTGGCCCCCCGCAGGTCTGCTCCCTCCAGGTTGGATCCGCGCAGATCCACGCGCTTGAGGTTGGCCCCCCGCAGCCGGATCTGGCGCAGCCCCAGCCCTCTCAAGTCGGCCTTGCTCAGGTCTTGGCCGGAGAAATCTTGCCCTTGTCCCCCCCAGTTTTGCAACTGCCAGATGTGGCGCAGCCGCTCCTCCAGGCGGGTCTCTTCCGAAAGCCGGGATCCCCGCAGGCTGGTGCCGCTGACTTTCGCCCCCCTCAGATCGGCTCCCCGCAGATCCGCCCCCTGGAGGACGGCGCCACTGAGCTTGGCCCCTTGCAAGTTAGCTTGGCGCAGATCTGCCTGGTGCAGGTGGGCGCCGTTGAAGTTGCAAAGACCCAGGTTGGCCTTTCTCAAATTAGCTTCGTAGAAGTTGGCACCCCCCAGCCGCGCCTCTTGCAGATCCACTCCCTCCAAGTCGGCGTAGGCAAAGTTCCGCTCCCCGCGCCGATAGGCCACGATGACCCCCTGGGCACCCCCCACCGGGCGAAAGGGGCTGTAGGTTCGACAGGCTTCCTCTGCCTCCGGCTGCTCGAGCTGGGAGAGCAGCCGCCAGGCCTCTAGGCGCACCGCCCAGGAGGTGTTGCCAGCAAGTGCTTCGATCAGTTCGGCCAGGCCTGCCGGCCCGTACTGCAGCAGCTGGGGCAAGGTGGCCAGACGCACCGCCTCGTCGCCCTGGGTGAGCCGTCGCCGCGCCCCCTCAAGCCCCCCCAAAACTAAGGCGTGGGCCGGGGCACCGCCGGCTGCGGCTCGTCCTCCCAACACCAGATCCCAAGGGCGGGGCCGGGATCCCTCACCTGTGCCCACCAAGGGTCGGGAGTTGCTGAGCATGAGCGGATGCCAATGGGCCCGGCTACACCCAGCGCCCCACCACTACGCGGATGGTGCCATCCTCTAGATGCTCCTCCGCCTCGATGGCGAAGCCCTGTTGCCGGGCAGAGCGCAGCAAGCTCTTGTGGGCGTAGCGCTGCAAAATCGGCTCCAGAAAGGTCTGGGGATCGATGCCCGCCCCCCACAGATCCACCACAAGCTCATAGTGATCCCCGTTGCGGCGAAAGCCGATGTCGAAGCCGTTCTTTTGCCGGATCACCAGATCGGCGCGGGTGCGGTTCCAGAGGTAGCCGCGCAGGCTGGCGTTCCGCTCCACGGTGTAGCCCAATTCCTTCAGGGTCTCTTCCAGCAGGTCGGCATCCTTGATTTGCACTTGCAAGGTGGTGAAGTGGGACATGGCGGTTCCGATCCTTGGACGGATGGAGACGGGATCCTCACTATAGAAGCGCCTCTGCAGTTGTGGAAGAAATGTGAAGGAGGATTACGTTTCCCGCGGCTCCCGTAACTTCTCTACCCTCACGGCAGCAGGATGGCGTTCTCGTTCTCCGGCTGCAGAGGCTTCCGCTTCTCCTGGGAAGCCGGGATCCCATCTCCCTTGGCCAGGGGCAAGGGGCGGGCCCGGGATCCCTGCCAGGGATCCAACACATCCCGAATCAGCACCTCCTGGATCCACACCTGCAGGATGGCCGCCAGCGGCACAGCCAAAAACAAGCCCAGCACGCCGAAGAAAAAGGCCGAGGTAACTTGGGCCACCAAAGTTAGGGCGGGCAAAAGCGACACCTGCCGCGACATGACGATGGGGGTGAAGACGCTGCTTTCGAGCTGCTGGATAAGGATGTAGAGCCCCAGCACCGCCAGCGATTTCCAGGGGGCATCGGTGAGGGCCACCAGCATGGGGGCAACCACGCTCAGGGTGGGGCCGATGTTGGGGATGAAATTAAACAGTCCCGCCAGCACCGCGTTGGCCAGGCTCAGGGGCACACCTAAAATCCAGAGGCCAATGCCGCTTAGCAGCATCACCAAGCTGCTGGTGAACAGGATCCCCACCAGCCACCCTCGCAGCGCCAGCTCGCAGCGCTTGAGGATGTAGCGGACGCGGGGGCGGTAGAAGGCCGGGAAAACCGAGACAAAGGCGCGGCTATAAGCCTGGGGATCCACCAACAACAGGATGGTGAGGATGATCACAAACAACAGATTGAGCAGGGTGGCGAAAAAGGCGGTGAAGGACTCGGAGAAAAAGTCGCGCACCTGGCGCACCAACTCGGTGGCCTGGGGCACCAAGCTATTGGCCAACTCCCGCAGCGTCGGCAGCTCGATATCCGTCGGCAACGAGAGGATGAGGCTCTCGAACAGCCGCTGCGCCTGCACGATCCCGGCGGGCACCCCATCGGTAAACAGCCGCCGCAACTGATCCGCCAAGGGAGGCACCACGATCAGCCCCACCAGAATCGCCCCCACCAGAACCGTCAAACCGGTGATGAGGAGCGAGGGGCCGCGGCGAAAGCCGTAGCGCTGCGGGATCTGGGCTAAGGTATCCAAAGCTACTGCCAAGACGATGGCCGCAAACACCAACAGCAGGATCTGCCGGATCTGCCAGAGCAGAACCAGCAAACCCAGCAATGCTGCCAGCCCCAGCCACTGGGCGAAGGTCACCGCAGCTCGCCTCCTCTCTCGCCCTGTCGTCGCCTATTCTAGATGGGATCCCGAGCATTTCCATGGGGGAGCCCGTATGCGCGATCTGGATCCGCAAGCAATGGCTCTGGCCTTTGATGGCCTCGACTGCGGGACAGAATCCTTTCTTGCCGAGGAAGTCCCCCTGCTCTCGGTGGGGGGAGTGTCCGGCTACTTGAAATCGCTGCTGGCCGGGGATCCCTACCTGGCCAGGCTGTGGGTGGTGGGAGAAGTCTCCAGTTGCCAGCGCAGCCGCAACGGCCACCTGTTCCTGACCCTGGTGGATCCGGAAAGCGGCGACCTCCTCAAGGGGGTTGTGTGGCAAAGTCAGACTGCCCGGCTCAGCTTCTGGCCAGAAGTGGGGCAACGGGTGCTGGCCCTGGGTCAACTTGGCATCTACAGCGGCGGCAGCTACTACCGCCTGGTTATCTGGCAACTGCTGCCGGCGGGCGAGGGGCTGTTGGCGTGGCGGTTTCAGCAGCTTAAGGCCCGCCTTGCCGCCGAAGGCCTGTTCGACAACCAGCGGCCCCTGCCCACCCACCCTCAGTGTATTGCCGTCGTCAGCTCTCCCGACGCCGCTGGCTGGGGCGATATCCGCCGCACCCTCAACCAGCGCTACCCCGGGCTGCGGGTGCTGTTTGCGCCAGCCCAGGTGCAGGGGGAGGCGGCCCCGGAGTCGATTGTGCGGGCCATTCGCCGGGTGGAGCGGGACGGGCGGGCGGAAGTGCTGATCGTGGCCCGGGGGGGCGGATCCGGCGAGGACTTGGCCTGCTTTAACGACGAGCGGGTGGTGCGGGCCATTGCCGAGTGCTCCATTCCGGTGGTGACCGGGATCGGCCACCAGCGGGATGAGACCTTAGCTGACTACGCTGCTGACTATGCGGCGCACACCCCCACAGCGGCCGCCGAGCGAGTTGTGCCCGATCTGCGGGAACTGCAGCGCCAGGCATTCCAGTTGCGCCAGCAGCTTGTCGAGCGCACCCTGCATGCTCTGGAAAAAGCTGAACAGCGTTGGCACCACGCCCAGCGCCGCCTAGCCCAGGTGCATCCGGAGCGGCTGCTGCAGCAGGCCCAGGAGCGCCTAGCCCAACAGCAGCAGCGCCTGGTCCAGGCCGTGCGCCACCGTCTCCAGCAGCAGCAACAGCGCCACCAAGCTCTCCAGCAGCACCTGCAAGCCCTCGATCCTGCCGCCGTTCTCAGGCGGGGCTATGCCCTGGTGCGCGACGAGCGGGGATCCCTGGTCCGCAGCCACCGCCTGCCGCCCCAGACCCGGCTGAGGATACAACTGGCCTCGGGCAGCCTCTGGGCCCGAGTGGAGGAGAGCCATGAGCCGCCGCAAACGTGAGGATCCCTGGCGCTACGAAGCAGCCATCGCCGAAGTGGAAAGTCTGATTGCCCAGATCGAATCGGGAGAGCTGGATCTGGCGGAGGTGGTGGAGCGCTTCCAACAGGCCGCCCAGACCCTGAAGCGCTGCGCCGAGTTTTTGGAGGAAAAGCGGCAGCAGGTGGAGATCCTCATCGAGGAATTGAACCAAGACGACGAAGACTGGCAAGCATTCTAGGGATCCCGCTCTGCCGTCGCCTCTTTGCTGCGCCGAGGCTTGACGGACAATGCTCGACCCGTAACAATCGTCAAGTTGTCAAGATGTCTTCTGGGGCCCCCATGTCTGCCAAGATCCTGGATGGCAAAGCCTTGGCTGGCCGGCTGCAAGCCGAGATGGCCGCTCAGGTGCAAGCTTGGCTGCCGCGGGTGGGGCGTCCGCCGGGATTGGCGGTGCTGCGGGTGGGGGAGGATCCCGCCAGTGCTGCCTATGTGCGCGGCAAAGAGCGGGCCTGTGAGCGAGTGGGCATTGCCTCCTTTGGCCGCCATTTTTCCGCCCAAGACTCCCCCGCCCATCTGCTCGACGCCATCGCCCAACTCAACCAGGACGAGCGCGTCGACGGCATCCTCGTGCAACTGCCTCTGCCCCCCGGCTGGGATCCCATCCCGCCCCTTCTGGCCATCGACCCCGCCAAAGACGTGGACGGTCTCCACCCCCTCAACCTGGGCCGGCTAGTGCGCGGCGAGCCCGGCCTGCGCAGTTGTACGCCTCTAGGTGTGATGCGCCTGTTGCAAGCGGAAGGGATCCCCATTGCCGGACGAAAAGCGGTGGTGGTCGGCCGCAGCCTCCTGGTGGGCAAGCCCCTGAGCCTGATGTTGTTGGCCGCCGACGCAACGGTTACCGTGGCCCACTCCCGTACACCCAACCTGGCCGAAGTAACCCGCAGTGCCGACATTGTGGTCATGGCTGTAGGGCGTCCTCGCTTGCTCACGGCAGACATGGTGAAGCCGGGCGCCGTGGTTGTCGATGTAGGCATTAACCGTATCCAAGACCCTGACGGATCTGAGCAGTTGGTGGGAGATGTGGACTACGAAGCGGTCAAAGAGCGGGCCGCTGCCATCACGCCTGTACCAGGCGGCGTGGGGCCGATGACGGTGACGATGCTGCTGGCCAACACCCTGGAAAGCTACAAGCTTCGCAGCCACCTGTAGCCTGGAAGCTGTCCTCAAAATCCATGAACAACTGCCAATGGCCGGCCACCAGGAGGGAGCCTTGGAGACATCAGTGAGGCTTTTTGTATAGCTTGTTACTCCGAGTGGCAGTGAGATCGGGTCATCTTCGGGCTTGCTCAAGAGTCTTCGCTGGGGGAACGCAAGAAGATTGCTAAGCAATAGTTATTCGCCGTCAAATTTTTGTCCAAGTCCTTTACGTTGACAGTCGCAGATCGGGGATCGCTGTAACGTATGGATATGAACTTAGGTTAACTAGCAGCCCGTCTCCCCAGAACTGAAGCTCCGAGGGCGGGCAAGGAGTAGGGTCTCATGCTGCCGAGTGGCTCCAAAAACGCCTCTATGCCGGCGGCCGAATCAGGGCAAGGGGATCCGGCTCCCTTTTTAGCTGATGCTAGCTCTCCGCCTCCGCGAGCTACAACCACCGCTCCCTACGTGGTGCTGCACGGTCATTTCTACCAGCCGCCGCGGGAGGATCCCTGGCTAAGCCGCATTGAGCGCCAGCCCAGCGCTGCCCCCTTCCACGACTGGAACGAGCGCATTCTGGCGGAGTGTTATCGTCCCAACGCCTTTGCCCGCATCCTGGACGAGCAGGGGCGGGTGGTGCGCATTGTCAATAACTACGAATTCTTGAGTTTTAACTTTGGCCCCACTCTCCTCTCCTGGTTGGAGGAGCACGATGTTGAAGTGTACCAACGCATCTTGACTGCCGACCGCCTCAGCGCCGAGCGGCTGGAGGGGTATGGCAATGCCATCGCCCAGGTCTACAACCACGTCATCCTGCCCTTGGCCAACGAGCGGGACAAGTACACCCAGATCCGCTGGGGGATTGCCGATTTCCAGCATCGCTTTGGCCGCTTTCCCGAAGGCATGTGGCTGGCGGAAACCGCTATCGATGCAGCAACGGTTAAGGCCTTAGTCGACTGCGGGATCCGCTTTGTCATCTTGGCACCCAGCCAGGCGCAGCGCATTCGTCCTTTGGGGCAAACGGAATGGATCGATGTCAGCCAGGGCCAGATCGATCCCAGCCGGCCCTATCGCTGCTTTACCCCCGACCGAGGCGGCTACCTAGATGTTTTTTTCTTTGACGGCCCCATCTCCCGCGACCTTGGCTTTGGCGATATTGCCTACAGCACCCAGGCGCTGGCGGAGCGGCTCCAGTTGGCTATTCGCCCTGGCCGAGAAGTCCAACTCGTCAACTGTGCCACGGATGGCGAGACCTTTGGCCACCACAAACGCGGAACCGAGCGTACCCTGGCCTATGCCTTCTGCGAGGAGTTTCCCCGCCGAGGCTGGCAAGTGGGCAACTACGCCCATTTCCTCAGCCACCACCCTCCCACCTGGGAGGTGCAACTAAAGCCAGTTACTGCCTGGAGCTGTGCCCATGGGGTGGGGCGGTGGTCACGGGACTGTGGCTGTGGGGCAGTGCCTGGCTGGCACCAACGCTGGCGGCAACCGCTGCGGGAGGCCCTCAACTGGCTGCGGGATCAGTTGGCCGAGATCTACGAGACGGAGGCTAAGGCCTACCTGCGGGATCCCTGGCTGGCTCGGGATCGCTACATCGAGGTGATCTTGGATCGGGAGCGCTGCGAGGCATTTTTGCAGGAGCACCAAAGCCACCGCCTCACTGCCGAAGACCGGGTGCAGGTGCTGCGCCTGTTGGAGATGCAGCGCTACAGCCAACTGATGTTCACCAGTTGCGGCTGGTTCTTTGAAGAACTCGCTCGCCCTGAGGGGGTGCAAATCCTGCGCTATGCGGCGCGGGCCATTGAGTTGGCAGCGGCTGCCACCAAGGTGGATCTGGAGGAGGAGTTTCTGCTTCGCCTAAGCAAGGCCCCCAGCAACCTCGAACTCTACAAAGACGGCCGAGGAGTTTACCAAGCTTTGGTGCGCCCCCGCCGGGTTAGCCCGCAGCGGCTCGTGGCCCAGCACGCCATGCTTTCCCTGGTCAACGGCATGCCCCGAGCCCCCGGATATATGCTGGAGCCGGTGGATCAGGAGCGCCTAGCTATAGGGGGATCCACGCTGCTGGTTGGGCGGGTGAAGCTCTCTTTTCCCACCACCTCTGAAGAGCACGACCTCATCTACGCTCTACTCCACCTGGGCGGCTGGGACTTTCAATGTGGCGTCAAGCCGTTTACAGGGCGGCGCAGCTACGAGCAGTTGAAAGCCACCCTGCTATCTGGATCCCGCAGCCGCATCCAGCTCGTCCTAACCCTGCAAGAGCTGCTGGGACCGGAAACCTTCGACCTCAACGCCCTGATTGAGGAAGACCGGCAGCAGATGCTGCGCTGGCTTACCCAGGACACGTTGGAGCGCTTGGCCCAGCTCTATCGCCAAACCTACCTGGAGAATTACGGGGTTTTGATGGCTTTTCGGGCCGATGGCCTGCCGATCCCGGAAGAGCTGTTGGCCGCCGCCCAGATTACCCTCAACCAGCGCCTATTGAGCAGCTTACGGGCCATGGAAATAGAAGAGGGCAAGCGGGATCACCTGCTGGAGTTGCGGGCAATCGCCCGCGAGGCGGAGCAGTTGGGGTGTCAGTTGCGGCGGGAGGAGGCGGCCCGGGTTTTGGATCGGCTCTTGCAGCGGGGGATGTGGCACCTTGCCCACGATTTTGAGCCGGAGAGCTTTGGCGAACAGCTCCACAACCTGGAGGAGTGGCTAAAACTAGCTGACGATCTGCGCCTGCCCATCAACCTGGATCGCCTCCAGGAGCTCTACCTGCTGGGTCTGGAACGGCAGAGAGAACTTCAACTGCATCTGGCTGAAGGGAGCGCGAGCGGCCCAACCCACCTTCGAGAAGAAGGCCAGGAGATCCCTGGCGAAACCTTGCGCCGCCTCTTCCAGCTTGGGCAGCGGCTCCGCGTTAACGTCAACGCCTGGCTGCGTCACCTACAACCCCACCAGTGATCTGAGTGCCGCAGGCTGCGCTTTTGCCCCTCTGCTGCCCAAGGGGAAGAGGGCCTTAGGCTCGAAGGATGGCCGTTGCCCCGCATTTTCCTGAATCTATCGGGATGACAGGATTCGAACCTGCGACCCCTTCGTCCCGAACGAAGTGCGCTACCAAGCTGCGCTACATCCCGAGGAGCAATCCAAATCCAAGGCTTTGTAAGTATAGCATGCCATGCATGGCATCTTCCCGCGGGCGGGAGTCGTTCTGCGCTAAGCTATGGGGATCCACCGTTGCCCTACTGGAGTATGAGTCAGCCCAAGGGTTTCAGCCAATCCAAGCCAGAGAAGAAACTGGCCAAGGCCAACACGGCCAAGCGCAAGGAAGCCGCCAAACGCTACGACGAGCTGAAAGCCAAGGGGATGCCGGAGTTCGCCATTTTTGCCCGGCGCCGCCAAGCTGAGCCCGGCAAACCCAACCCCTGGCTGCCCGTGGGATCCCTGGCGGTCAGTCGCTCCAGCGCCATCCACCAGGCCATCTTCCAAAACGAGGAAGAGCTCAAAAAAGCAGCCGTCCGCCTCTTTCCCCGTCTTAGCAAAGTCAAAGACGAGCTGGAGTTTGGCTTTCGCCTTAAGGACAAAGAGTTTCAAGACGAGCCCATTCAGGTGGCAGTTCGGCCCCAGCCTTCGCCCCTTCAGAGCTGGATAGACAGGGTGCGCAAGTGGCTGGGCCTGGGCAAAAGAACTACCCAAGCCTCCAAGAAAGGCTAAGCCGTGGCAAAGGCTTTGGGTAGCCAGCTCAAAATCAAGGGGTTGACAATCTCTGGGCGCTCGTCGTGGGGGCAATGGCCCGTATCGGGAAGAGGGAAAAATTGGTAGTCGATCCCCTGCACATGGTTTTGAAAGCCGCGACCCCGCTGAATAGGCGTCCAGGGATCCCGTTCCCCCCAAATCACCAGCAGCGGACAGCGCACCTGGGGCAGCAACGCTTCCGGCGTAGGGCCAGGGGGAGCCGTGAGAACAGCGGCAAACACCTGCTGCGCTCCCGGCTCACAGGAAGGGGCGTAGAGGATCTCCACCAGCTCGTCAGTGATGGCGGCAGGGTTGCAGTACACCTGTTTCAGAGTGGCGCGGATCCGCTGCCGCTGCCGCACCCAATCAAACAGAAGGGGCCCCGTGACCGGCGAGGCCACCAGAGCAGTGAAGGTGGCCATGAAAAGGCGGGCCAGCGGGCTGAGCTCGTGGGAGCGGTGGTTGAGACCGCCGGCACAGTTGAGCAGCACGGCTCCAGCAACAAGCTGGGGATAGCGGGCAGCCATGAGCAAGCTGAGCAAGGCGCCGATAGAGTTGCCGATGAACACCGCCGGCTGCCGCACATGCTGCCGCCAAAAATCCGCCAGCAGCTCGGCCCACAGCTCCAGACTGTAGGCAAGGGCCGGCTTGGCCGAGCCGCCAAACCCCAGCAAATCCAAAGCATAGACCCGGTATCCCGCCGCCGCTAGCACAGGGATGTTGTGCCGCCAGTGGCCAATGGAGGCCCCAAAGCCATGCACCAAAATCAGTGGGGAGCCAGATCCCTGGACGACGTAGCGAATGGCGTGACCCCGCCAGCTCCAGGTTTGGGGAGCAAAAGGGGCAATGGGATCGGCTGCCAAACTCGCAGGAGGAGCAGTGAACACAGACAGAAAAAAGATGTGGAGGCGTTGTGGAAGGGTCCCCACCTCCTCATCCTACCGCCACTCTCGAGCGTCTTTCTCTGCCGGCCATTGCCCCCAATCCCTCCCCCCAGAGAGATCTAGCTTCTCGGCAGAACTCTCAGGTGATCACATCCGGCTGCTGCCGACCGGTGCGGGCGCGGATCTGGGCGAAGTGATCCGCCAGTTGGATCAGCTCGGCCAGGGCCACCTGGGGATCCAGGCCGTGCCGGCTGGGATCCGGCTCAAACCGCTCCAAGTACACCCGCAGGGTGGCCCCGTGGGTGCCGGTGCCGGAAAGGCGGTAGACGATGCGGGAGCCGTCCTCAAAGCCGATGCGGATCCCCTGGTTGCGGCTGGTGCTGCCGTCCACGGGATCGGTGTAGCTGAAGTCATCGGCATAGGCTACTGTTTGGGAGCCAAAGCGCTGCCCCACCCAGCTTGCCACGGAGCGCCGCAAGTGCTCCATCAGCTCCTCGGCCACCTCCACCGGTAGCCCCTCGTAGTCGTGGCGGGAGTAGAAGTTGCGCCCGTAGGTGCGCCAGTGGTCTTCCACAATCTGCCGCACCGACTGGCGCCGCACGGCGAGGATGTTGAGCCAAAAGAGGACAGCCCAGAGGCCGTCTTTTTCCCGGATGTGGTGGGAGCCGGTGCCGAAGCTCTCCTCGCCGCAGAGGGTAACTTTGCCGGCATCCAGGAGGTTGCCAAAAAACTTCCAGCCGGTAGGCGTCTCGTAGCAAGGGATCCCCAGCTTGGCCGCCACTCGGTCTGCCGCCTGGCTGGTGGGCATGGAGCGGGCGATCCCGGCCAGCCCCTCCCGGTAGCCGGGCACCCGGTGGGCGTTGGCGGCCAACACCGCCAGGCTGTCGCTGGGGGTCACGTAGAAGCGGCGGCCCAGGATCATGTTGCGATCCCCATCCCCGTCGGAGGCGGCGCCGAAATCCGGCCCATCTTCTCGAAACAGCAGCTCCACCAGGGCGCGGGCATGCACCAGGTTGGGATCCGGGCGGCCGCCGCCAAAGTCCGGCAGCGGCTGGCCGTTGAGGACGCTGCCCTGGGGCGCCCCTAGAGCTCCCTCCAGGATGGCGTGGGCATAGGGGCCGGTGACGGCGTGCATGGCGTCGAAAGCGATGCGAACCCCGGAGGCCAGGTAGTCGCGGATGGCGTCGAAATCAAACAGGCGCTGCATTAGGCCTAGATAGTCGGCCACCGGGTCGATGACGGAAACCGTCAGGGATCCCAGCCGCTGCTCCCCCAGGCGATCCAGGTCCACATCCGGGGCTTGCAGGATGCGGTACTCCCGGATCTGCTGGGTGCGGGCGTAGATGGCCTCGGTCACCTTCTCCGGGGCAGGGCCGCCGTTGCCGATGTTGTACTTGATACCGAAGTCTCCCTGGGGGCCGCCGGGGTTGTGGCTGGCGGAGAGGATGATGCCGCCGTAGGCCCCGTATTTGCGAATTAAGCAGGAAACCGCTGGCGTGGAGAGGATCCCCCCCCGGCCCAGCAGTACTCGCCCGATGCCGTTGGCTGCTGCCATCTTGAGCAGGATCTGGATGGCTTCCCGGTTGTAGTAGCGGCCGTCTCCGCCCACCACCAGGGTTTGGCCGGCGGATCCCTCGAGGACGTCAAAGGTGGATTGGATGAAGTTCTCCAGGTAGTGGGGCTGCTGGAACACCTGCACCGGCTTGCGCAGGCCGGAGGTGCCCGGCTTTTGGTCGGGAAAAGGGATGGTGGCCACGGTGCGCAGGATCATAGGCTGCCCAACTCTGCTCGCCCCTCTACTATCTCATCGTTGGGGCCTCTAGGGAGGATCCCTGGGCAGCTTCAAGCTCAGGGCAGGACTTTGAGCGCCTGGCCAGCGCTGCGGCCATAGCGGCTGGGATCGTACATCTCCTCGACAAGGGCAGGGGCCACCTGGAATTGGCCAGGGATCTCGGGACGGAAGAGGTAGACGAACTCGTGGCGGCCCCGCTTGAGCTCGGTGCTGAAGAAGGCCACCCGGTCGTCCCGGTTCTCTTGATGGGCCCAAAACCAGTCCCACCAGTAGTCGGCGGCAAGCCCTCGCGGATCCCGGGAGGTGATCTCGGCGCCGCTGGGCAAGGGATCCTCGATCACCACGTAGTGGCTATCCCGCTCAGCTTCCACCGTCAGCCGGGCCAGGAGCACCTCGCCCGCCCGCACCGCCTCGCCGGGGCGCAGGAGCTGTTCCCGGTAGCGGATCTCGCCATTGGCTTGGGGCTGGGGCTGTAGGCGGAAGTAGCGGCGGCTCACCGTGAAGCCCTGGCTGTCGGGGGGCGGCAGCTCCGGCAGAAAGGCCTCTCCCCGCAGGCTGTAGTAGAGGGGGCCGGGGCCGGATTTTTCCAGGCGCAGGCGGCGCAGGTTACTCACTTCGGCGTCGTCCCAGTCCAGCACCTGGCGAGGATCCTGAGGACCGGCCTGCCACTGGGCCAGTTGCGCCCCGCTTACCCCATCTTGCACCCGCACCTGGCGGGGGCCAGGCTGTTGCTGTTGCTGGGCTTGGTAGTGGGCCACCAGGCCCAGGAGGGCGTCGGCGGTGGCTTTGGTGGTGCGCCAGCGGTTGTCCTGCCGTTGCTGGAGAAGGGCGGTGGCGATCTCCCCGGCGCGGCCATCCTGGAGGCGCACGGCCAGTTGCAGGAGGGGCCCGGCCACCTCCAGGTCGTCGTAGGTGGGGCGTTCCCCGGCTGGCGGAGCGGAGGCGGCAGGAATAAACCAGCGGCCCTGGGGATCCCTTTGTCGCCGTTGCAGACCTTCCTCCAGAGCCGCCTGGGCGAGATCCCGCTGGCCCCGTTGCAGGGCGGCCAGGCCGCGGTAGGCCAGGCCAAAGGTGGAAAGCTGCGGCGGCGGCGGCAGCTCGGCAGTCACCAGCGCCGGATCCCAGAGGGCCAGGCTGTAGGCCACAAAGGCCCGCAGATCGGGGGAGAGGCGTTGGAACGGCTGCCCAGCCAGATACTCCAAAGCCCGCCGCACCCGCCACTCCTTGAGGGCGTAGCCGGCGGCCTGGGCGAGATGATAGCCCTGCAGGATGTAGGCGGTCAGATAGGGGTTGCTGGTGTCGTAGGCCCACCAGCCCCAGCCGCCGTCGTAGTTCTGGGATTCCTCCAGCCGCTGCAGGCCGGCCCGAACCACCCGCGGCAGCCGCTCCAGGGTGGGCAAGCGCAAGCTGAGGCCCAACTGCTCGCCGGCCTGGGCCACCGCCAAGGCGGGCAAAAAGCGGCTCAAAGTCTGCTCGGTGCAACCGTAGGGGAACTGCACCAGGTAGTCCAAGGGCCCCAACAGCTCCGCTGCGGGGCTGGCGGCCAGTTCCAGATGCAGGTGTCGGGATCCCGGCACCCAGGTGGCCGGCCAATCCAAAGGCAGCTCAAGGCCATCCTCCTGCAGCCGCCCCGTTTGGAAGAAGCGGTGCACTGCCCCTAAGGGCTGACTGGGGATCCGCAGTTGCAGCGCATCCTGCAGCCCCTCCCCTTGTGCCCAAACCCGCAGGGGGGTCTCGCCGGCCCCCAGCACCCGCAGGGGCCATTCCACCCGCTCCGCCCTCTGGGCCGGCACGGTAAGGCGTTGTCGATCCGGGCCTTGCAACGCCAAGTTGGCGGGCACTTCCAGCCCCACCTCCACCGCCTGGGCTTTTGTGGTGCGATTTTGCACAACAGCGGCCAAGGTGAGTTGATCCCCCACCTGGAAAAAGCGAGGGGTGGCCAGGCGCACCAAGAGGTCTTTGCTGACGGCGACGCTGGCCAGGGCGGATCCCACCTGGGTGTCGGCGGTGGCGGCGCGGGCAGTCAAGCGCCAGGTGGTCAGGTTATCCGGCCAGCGCACCTCTACCTGGGCCAGGCCATCGGCGTCGGTAACCAGATCCGGGAACCAGGCAGCCGTGTCGCGAAAGTCTTCCCGCACCTGGCCGGCCAGCTTGTCGGCGCCGCCGGGATATTGTTGCGGGAAAGAGGTGGTGGTGGTGACTTGGTTGTCCTGGCGCCCGTAGAAGAAGCGGCGGATATCGGGGGTAAAGTCGGGCCGGAGCAGGTAGAGGGCATTGTCCACGATCCCCAGCCCCACCTCGGCGCTGACCGGCTGCCCTTGGGCATTGCGGGTGCGGATTTGAATTCGGGCCGTCTCCCCCGGCTGGTAGGTGGGCTTATCCGTCTGCAGCTCCACCTGCAAAAAGCGATCCAGCGGCGAGACCCGCAGCAGCGCCTCGTTCTGGTACAGCCGCCGCTCTGGGCCAACGACAGTGGCGGTGACGTAGAGGTTGGGGCGATACTCCTCCCGGATGGGCAGGCGCAGGGTGGCCGTATGCCCCTGCAGGCGCAGCAGTTGTACCTGGTGCAGCCGGGATCCCTCCAGGCCCACCAGCACCGGCAGATCCGGCAGCGGCGAGGCGATCAGGATCTGGGCCTCTTCCCCCACTTCGTAGATCTGGCGATCCGCCACCACCTCCAGGCTGGGCAGGGATCCCCACCTTTGCAGGGGGCTGCCCGGCTCCACCACCCAGAGATAGTCCACCTCCTGCACCCGTTCGCGCCAGCGGTGCGGAGCACTTTGACGGCGGGGATCCCATGCCGTCAACCGCACCCGGTAGTCTCCCGGCTCCAGGTCGGCGGGCAGGTGGAGGTCGAGGCTGCCTTCCCCGTTGACAATCTGAAAAGGCTGCCGCAGCAGGGTACCTTGCCGTTGGTAGGTGCTGCTCTTGGGATCCCAGCGCCAGCGCTCCAGGCTCAGCTCTCCGGTGGCGCTGACGGGGCGGCCATCGTAATCGCGGGCTTGCAGCCGGTAGGTGAGGGTATCCCCCGGAGCGGGCAGGTGGCGGTTCACTTCCGCAAACAGAGCAAATTCGCCAGCCGTGACCCAGGCCCGCGCCGATCCTGTTACCGTCCGGCGGCTGATATCGGTCACCTCCACCTCGATGCGCAGTTGCTGCACCTCTTGGGGGCCCCAGTAGCTGTCTTCTTGCCAGTTGAGATCCTGCAGCAGGCGATCCAGGCGAAACTCCGCCCGCCCTTGGGCATCCGTCACCCCTTCCCCTTCCGCCACCAACTGGCCGTAGCCGCCGTAGTAGGCCGGTTCCTCTCCCAGGTCATTGGCAAAATAGTCTTCTGCCGCAGAACGGGGCAACAGCCCGTAGCGCAGGCTCCAGTCGGGGCTGCTGTAAACCCGATAGCGCAACTGGGCCTGGGCCACCGGCGCGCCGAAAAGATACTCGGCCTCCACCTGAGCCTTCAGGGATCCCCCCCGCACCAGCCAAGGCCGGTCGGGCACCACCGTCACCTCAAACTCCGGTTTGCGGTAGGCTGCCACCCCAAAGTCGGTGGACTCGCGGCTGGATCCCTGGAACTGCCACTCTAGGCTGTAGCTGCCCAGGGGGGTTTCTTCCGGCAATTGAAACTGCCCGTGGACGCTGCCGAAAGCGTTGGTGGCCAGGGTCTGCTCCTCCAGCACATCGCCGTTGGGAGCGGCGAGGGTTACTTGCAGCGGCTGGCCTGCCGGGGGCGGGGTGAGGCGGCCTTGCTCCCGCACCAGGGCGCGAAAATAGACCGTCTGGCCGGGGCGGTAGAGGGGGCGGTCTGGGTAGGCGTAGATGCGGTACGGCTGGTTCCAGCCGTAGGTGTAGCTGCGGGACAAAACCTGCAACGTGTTGTCGGCGCTGCGGCCATAGACCACCAACGAGGATCTCTCCCCCGCCGGCAAGCTAAACTGGGCCAGCCCCTCCTCGTCGGTGGTGGCCGTCAAGGGATCCCCCCACTCCCCAAAAACTTGGATCTGGATCCCCGGCAGAGGACGCAATTCCTGCAAATGCACCGCCTGCACCACCAACTGGCTGGCATCCTGTTTCTGGATTAGGCCCAGGTCGCTTACCAAAAGCCACTCCTCAGAACGGGGCAAAGGTGCACTCGGGTTCAGCGGCTCCTGTCCTTCCGCCTCCAGCCAGTAGGCCCCCGGCGGCAGGATCCCCAGATCCAAGGTGCGGGTCACCTCTTCTCCCCCCAGCGGCTGCTGCCAACGGCGCAGCAGCTCTCCTCGCAGGGTGGAATACAAATCCGGATCCAGGGATCCGTAGCCGAGGGCCAAATTCCGCAAGCGAGGGGATCCCTCCAGATCGGCCAGGGAAAAGCGGTAAACGGCAAACTGCACCGCCCTCAAGCCACTGGCCCTCCACTCCAGCCGCGCCGGCTCGGCGGTCGTGAACACCTGGCTGGTGCTGTAGAGGTAGAGGCTGGGGGGCAGAAGCTGCGGGCGCAGGAGAGGAGCAGAAGCTACTGACCCTTCCCGCACCTGCACAGGCCTCTCGCTGAAGACGGTTTCCAGGCCGGATCCCCGCACCGTCACCCGGTATTCCCCAACGGGCAATTGATCCAAGCGATACTCGCCCTCCGCAGACGGGCTGACGCTGCGGCTCACCGGGCCGGCGGCAATCACCTGGACGTTCCCCGGCGCCACCCCTGCCGGCAGCTCCACCCGCCCCGTCAGGGATCCCGTCGGCGGCTCCGACAGCAAAACCGCCAGCCCCACGGCCAAGAACACCCCCAGGGCCACCAACCAGCGCCGCAGCATGGGATCCCTTCCTCCTCCCTATGTGTCCTGGTTGCCCTGGGGACGGGGTCGCTACTTCACCAGCTCGAACACGTTGAACATCGGCAGGTACATGGCCACGATGATGCAGCCCACCATCCCCCCCAAGATCACGATCATCAGCGGCTCCAGCAGGCTGGTGAGGGCGCGCACCGCCTCCTCCACCTCCAGCTCGTAGAAGTCCGCCGTCTTCATCAGCATGGCATCCAGCTCCCCCGTCTCTTCGCCCACGCTGATCATCTGGATGGCCATGATCGGGAAGACCTTGGCCTTATCCAGGGCCGGGGCGATCTGGCCCCCTTCCGAGATGGATTGGCGGGCGGCGTCGATGGCGTTGGCCACCACCTGGTTGCCGGAAGTGTCGCGCACAATTTCCAACGAAGTCAGCACCGGCACCCCAGAGCGGGTCAAGGCCCCAAAGGTGCGGCAAAAACGGGCCACCGCCGACTTCTGGATCAGATCCCCGAAAATGGGCAGCTTGAGGGCCAGCGCGTCGATGGTCTCCTTGCCGGCGGGGGTGCGATAAAAGCGGCGGAAGGCAAAGAAGACCGCCACCAGAAAGCCCACCAGGCCCAAGCTGTACTGGGGTGTGCGCAGGAACTTGCTGACGTTGATGAAAAACTGGGTAAAGCCGGGCAGCTCCCCCCCCAAGTCGTTGTAGATGCTCTCAAACGTGGGCAAGATGAAGAGCACCATGCCCAAGAAAATCAAGACAGCCAAGATCGTCACCACCACCGGGTAGGTCATGGCTGACTTGATCTGCTTCTGCAGGCGATCCATGTCCTCCAGCAGCTTGGCCAGGCGGTTGAGCACTTCGTCCAGCACGCCGCCCACTTCCCCTGCCTGCACCATGCTGCAGTAGAGGCTGTCGAAAGCATCTGGATAGGGGCGGATGGAGTCGGAGAGGTTTTTCCCCGCCTCCACCTCTGCACGGATGGCCCTCAGGTATTTTTTGAGCTTGCGGTTGCCAGTCTGCTCCTCCATGATGGTGAGAGAGCGCACCATCGACACGCCGGCGTTGATCAGGGCAGCAAATTGCCGCGAGAACACCGCCTTGTCCCGAATGTCGATGGATCCCAGCATCGAGAAATCAAAAGAGGTCTCCAGCGAGAAAAAGGGCTTTTCTTCCTGAATGTCCTCTGGCTTGGCAAAAACGCCCTCTCGGCGCAGCCGTGCACGCGCCTCGGTCAAGTTGTTGGCCACCACCGTCAGGCGTACCGGCTGACCGGCCTTTAACCCCCGAACCTTGTAGCGCGGCATAGCTTACCCCCGATTCAAACTCATGATGAGAGGGTTCGAGTTGTGGGATCCAGCCCCCGAACTTTGGGCAACTAACTTTCTCAGCTAGAGCTTAGCCACAAATTGAGGCGGCGGCCAGAGATCGGCAAGAAGACCTCACCCCGGGACGCGGCGCTGCGGCTCAACGACGGACGGCAACCCCCGCTGGACGCTGGTGTTGAGCTGCCGCGGCTGGCGAGGGCCCGGCAACGTTGCCCAACAGCCGCTGCAACTCCTCAGGGCGAGAGGTCTTGGACATGGCCGTCTCGAAGTCGATCTTGCCCTGCAGGTAGAGGTTGGCCAGATCCTGCTCCAGGGTCTTCATGCCCTGCTTGCCGCCCGTCTGGATGGCCGAGTAGATCTGGGCGGTCTTGCCCTCCCGAATCAGGTTGGCAATGGCCGGCGTCACCACCATGATCTCTTGCACCAGCACCCGCCCGGGCTCTCCCGGCTTGGGGTTGAGGCGGCGGGCCAAAGTTTGCGAGAAGACGGCCTTGAGGGAGTTGGAGAGCTGCACGCGGATCTGCTGCTGCTGCTCCGGCGGGAACACGTCCACCAGGCGATCCACCGTCTGGGCGGCAGAGCTGGTGTGGACCGTGGCAAAGCAGAGGTGGCCGGTCTCGGCGGCGGTGATGGCCAACTGGATGGTTTCCAGATCCCGCATCTCCCCGATCAGGATCACATCCGGATCTTCCCGCATCGCCGCCCGCAGGGCATTGGCAAAGCTCTTGGTGTCTTCGCCCAACTGCCGCTGGTGGATGATGCTGCGGATGGGAGTGTAGATGTACTCGATGGGATCCTCGATGGTGAGGATGTGCTCGGCCCGCTCGCGGTTGATGAAGTCGATGATAGCGGCCAAAGTGGTGGACTTGCCGGATCCCGTCGGGCCGGTCACCAACACCAGGCCCCGAGGCAGACGGGCCATCTCCTTACACACATCCGGCAGGCCCAGCTTGTCGATGTTGGGGATCTCAGAGGCCAGCGCCCGCATGGCGCAGGCGTAGGTGCCGCGATCCCGGTAGACGTTGACGCGGAAGCGCCCGATCCCGCGCACGCCGTAGGAGCAGTCCAACTCCCAGTTCTGCTCCAGGTGTTTGCGCTGGGTGTTGTTCAACATGCTGAAAATGAGCCGCTGCACCTCCTCAGGGGTGAGGGGCTCGTGCTCGGTTGGCTGGAGTTCGCCATTGATGCGGAAATAGGGGGGCAAACCGGCTGAGATGTGGATGTCAGAACCGCCCCTGCGGACGATTTCTTCCATCAGGTCTTCGATCATGAGTTGTGGCATAGGGCTGGTGTCTCCAATCGGTAAGCTGAGTCAGGCTGGGTTCGACCTAGGAGTTGTCGATGAAAAACCCTTCTAAAGCCGGGCTAGAGGCAACCCTCCAGGACTCGTATAGGACTGTTATAATCAGCACCTTGGCGGCGTCAAGAGCCAGGCGCCTTGCCTAAAACTTCGGCGTCAGGCAGTAGGGGCAATCCATCCAGTCTACCTGCAGGGCGGCGCCACAGTTGCGGCAGGTGCTAAGGGCCTTGGCACGGGCCTTCAGCTCCGTTTCCAAACCCTTGTCGGTGAGGATAACCCGATCTACCTCCTCCAGCGTGGTCAGGCCCTGCTTTACCAGCATCAAGCTGTAGGCGAGCAGGGTTTTCATGCCGCTTTCGACAGCGGCTTCCTTGATGACCTCCGTGGGAGCCCCCTTGTTGATCAACTCGGCCAGGCGGTCGTTCATGCGCATGAACTCGTACACCCCCACGCGGCCTTTGTAGCCCACGCCCCCACATTTCTCGCAGATGGGCTTGCCGGTGGCTTTGCGCTGCTCGATCTCTTTGGGGGAGAGCTTGTTGGCTTTGTAGAAGGTGAGCTGTTCGCCGTCGCCGCTGAGGCTGAGGCCATAGCGGGCCAACTCCTCGGATGTGGGGTGGTACGGGATCCGACACTCGGTACATACCCGACGCATCAAGCGCTGGGCCAGCACCCCCAACAGCGAGCTGGAGATCATGAACGGCTCGATCCCCATCTCCGTCAGACGGGCGATGGCACCGGGGGCATCGTTGGTGTGCAGGGTGGTCAACACCAGGTGGCCGGTGAGGGAGGCTTCGATGGCGGTTTTGGCCGTCTCGTGGTCGCGGGTTTCCCCCACCAGGATCACATCCGGGTCTTGCCGCAAGAAAGCGCGCAGGATCATGGCAAAGTCCATGCCCTTTTCGCGGATCACCTGCACCTGGGTGATCCCCGGCAGGGAGTATTCGATGGGATCCTCGGCGGTGCTGATGTTGATGCCGGGATCGTTCACTTCTGCCAGCGCCGAGTAGAGGGTGGTGGTTTTCCCGGATCCGGTGGGCCCGGTTACCAAGATCAGGCCAAAGGGTCGCCTGACAACCTCCTTGAAGCTGGCCAGGGTCTCTGGGTCGGTGATCAGCTTGTCCAGGCCGAGCTGGGTGGCGGAGTTGTCCAGAATCCGCAGCACGATCTTCTCCCCGTAGCGGGAGGGCAGGGTGCTGACGCGGAAATCCACCTTGCGCCCCTTGAAGACCCGCCGGATCCGCCCATCCTGGGGCATGCGCCGCTCGGCAATGTTCAAATTGGACATGATTTTGAAGCGAGCGGTAAGGGCAGGGACGATCTTCTTGGGAAAGTTTTCAAAAGCCTGCCGCAACACCCCATCTTTGCGGAAGCGGATGCGCAGGTATTCTTCTTGTGGCTCGATGTGGATGTCGGACGCCCCGTCCTGCAGGGCCTTGACCAGGATCTGGTTGGACAGTTTAATAATCGGGGCATCGTCTGCCGATTTGAGCTGCTGCTCCAGGGATCCCTCGCCGGCCTCATCGGCAGCCACATCCTCAATAGCATCCAGATCGATTTCGGCAGTGTTGACCACCACCTCTTCTTCCTGTTGGGCAGCAGCCGCCTGTTGAGCAGCAGCCGCGTCGTTGATCCCCTTGATGGCCAGCAGCTCCGCCTGCACATCCATGTAGCGGTTGATCAGGGCGTCGAAATCCCGCTGGGTGAAGACCCGCCGCTGCAGCTTCAGCCCCTGGATGCGGAAGCGCCGCTGGATGTCGTCCAGCGCCTGCAGGTTGTCCGGCCTGACCATCGCCACCAGCACTTGGTTGTCTTGGCGGCGGATGGGCAAGAACTTGTAGCGGTTGCAGATGTCGAGAGGCAAGAGCGAGTCGATGAGCCCGATCATCTCCGAGATCTCCACCGGCTCCAAATCGATGTCGAGGGGGGGGATCCCGTAGATGATTTTCAGCTCAAAGAGCTGCTGCCGCTTGTAGGCCCGCTCCAGGTCAGGGGTGATCTCTTTGCCGACAATCTCTTTGACCACCAGGGCTAGGGCCTTGCTGCCCCCTTCGCGATCGGCTTTGAGGGCGTTTTGGATGTCCTGGATTTGCTTATCGTCGGCAAAGCCCAGCTCTTTGAGCTTGCGGCCGAAAGGAGTGATGCTGACGTTGGCAATGGCCAGGGCTTTGCTGGCAGCGCCGGCGCGGCGCGAGGTAAAGGGAGGGGAAGGAAGATCGCTCATGCTGGCGGGTCACCCACAATGCCTCTATTTCACTGCACTTGGCTGCTAAGGGTCAACGGTAAAGATACATAAGTCTGGACTGCCCAGAGGCCGCCAACCCTGGGCTTACTATGCCCCAACTCGGCTCAAATCTCGCATTCACATCCATCTCGTCCCCTAAGTCTCGCAGACCAGCGCTTGCGACCGCTGGGTCAAGTAAAGATTTTCGCCGTAATCGACAGGGCAGTCGATGAGGGTGGGCACCGGCTGCTCGAGGGCCTGCTTCAGGATGGGGATCAGGTCGGCAGCCTTTTCGACGCGGTAGCCCTTGAGGCCCATGCTCTCCGCCAGCTTAACGAAGTCTGGATTGCCGAACTTGACGAAAGCAGCCTCGCCATACTGGTTGTGTTGCTTCCACTCGATCAGCCCATAGCCGCCATCGTTGAAGATGAGGGTGACAAAGGGGGTGCCCACCCTGAGGGCAGTTTCCAGCTCTTGGCAGTTCATCATGAACCCCCCATCTCCGGTCACGGCCACAACGCGCCGGTCAGGATGCACCAGTTTGGCGGCCAAGGCCCCCGGAATGGCGATGCCCATGGCGGCAAAGCCGTTGGAGATGAGACAGGTGTTGGGTTTGTCACAGTGGTAGAGGCGGGCCATCCACATTTTGTGGGCGCCGACATCGGAGATGACGATGTCTTCGGGTTCCAGGACTTGGCGCAGGTCGTAGATCAGCTTTTGGGGCTTGATCGGGTAGCTCTGATCCTGGGCATAGCAGGTGTACTCGCGGACGATGTTCTGCCGCAGGCTGATGCCATAGGGATCCGGCTTGCCCGTGCGATCGCAGCGGCGCAGGATCTCCATCAGGGAGTCGGAAATGTCTCCCACCACCTCTACTTGCGGGATGTAGCTGCTGTCGATTTCAGCCGGCAGGGCGGCGATGTGAACGATGGGGATGGTGCCGTCGGGGTTCCATTTCTTGGGGGAGTATTCGATGAGGTCGTAGCCGACGGCGATCAGCAGATCGGTGCGGTCGAAGCCACAACTGATCAGATCCCGCTGCTGTAGGCCAACGGCCCACAAGGACAAGGGGTGGGTGTAGGGGATCACTCCTTTGCCCATGAAGGTGTTGACCACGGGGATGTTCAAGCGGGTGGCAAATTCCGTGAGGGCGCTGCTGGCTTGGGCGCGAATGGCTCCATTGCCGGCCAAAATCAAGGGGTTGCGGGCGCGGGAGATCAGGGAGGCCGCTTCGTTCAGGCTTTGATAGGAAGCGTAGGTTTTGTCCAGGCGATCTCTCCTCAAGGGAGTGCCGCTGGCTTCCATGGCGGCAATGTTTTCCGGCAAGTCGATGTGGACGGCTCCCGGCTTCTCGGTTTGGGCCAATTTGAAAGCCTTGCGCACGATCTCCGGGGTGATGCTGGGGCGCACGATCTGGGCATTCCACTTGGTGACGGGGGCAAACATGGCCACCAAATCCAGGTATTGATGGGATTCGATGTGCATGCGGTCGGTGCCGACTTGGCCGGTGATGGCCACTAGGGGTGCTCCGTCCAGGTTGGCATCGGCAACTCCGGTCATCAGGTTGGTGGCGCCCGGCCCCAAGGTGGAGAGACACACCCCCGCTCTGCCCGTCAGCCGGCCATAGACATCGGCCATGAAGGCGGCCCCCTGTTCGTGGCGGGTGGTGATAAAGCGAATTGAGGAGCGGCGCAGGGCTTGCAGGACTTCCAGGTTTTCTTCGCCAGGAACGCCGAAGATGTACTGCACCCCCTCATTTTCCAGGCAGCGAACCAGCAGTTCGGCGGTATTCATGGTGGCAAGGGTATGGAGAACGGTGGATCTGGATCCCACCATAGACGGCGGACGGGGCAAGGGATAACTTGTTTTCTGGGCTTGGGGACGGGGGCAGGCTGGGCTGGGAACCAAGCTAAGCTCAAAGGGACGGCCCAGGCCCAATTGCCCCTCCAAGCTTCTTCTTCTGGAGATGCCCATGCGGCTCTACGTCGAACCTTTCACCGTTCACAAGCGCTACGCCTTGACCATCAGCCGAGGTACCCACAGCGATACAACCTTGGCTTGGGTGCGAATTGAGGAGGAGGGAATTGAAGGGTGGGGAGAGGCTTGCCCTTTTTCGGTGAGCGACGATTGCCACCAGTCTCTGGACGACATCCTGATGGGCTTGGACGTGGCCAAAGGGATCCTGCGCCGCCATTCCCCCTGGGAGCGCCAGCCAATCGAGGCAGAACTGCTGCGGGCCGGGATCCCTTCGGCAGCGCGGGCAGCGGTGGATATGGCCCTGCACGATTGGATGGGCAAACGGCTGGGGAGGCCCCTGTGGCAGTTGTGGGGGCTGGATCGCTCCCGCATTCCGCCCACGACGATGACGATCGGCATCTCCACCCCGCAGGCGGCCCGCCAGCGCGCCTTGGCCTGGATGGAACAGACCCAAGCGCGGGCCTTTAAGATCAAGCTGGGCAGCGACTCGGGGCTGATGGCGGATCAGAACATGCTGATTGCTGTACAAGAGGTGATCCCGCTGGGATCCCTGATTACGGTAGATGCCAACGGCGCTTGGACGGTGGAGCAAACCCTGAGCATGAGCAACTGGCTGGCGGGGCAAGGGGTGAGCTACCTGGAGCAGCCTTTGGAGAGGGGGCAGGAAGCAAAGCTGATCACCCTCTGGCACGAGTCGAAGCTGCCCATTTTTGTGGATGAGAGCTGTATGGACAGCCGCGATATCCCCCCTCTGGTGGATCGCGTCCACGGGATCAACATTAAGCTGATGAAGTGCGGAGGCCTCAGCGAAGCCTGGCGCATGATCCACACCGCCAAAGCCCACGGCCTACAGGTGATGTTGGGCTGCTACAGCAACACAGCTCTGGGGAATACGGCGGCAGCCCACTTGGCTCCCCTGGTGGATTACCTGGACTTGGATAGCCACCTCAACCTCACCGACGATCCCTTCGCCGGGGCCATCCTGCAGGAGGGCTGCCTGCTCCCCACCGACCGACCGGGCTTGGGGGTAGAGCTGCGGGAGGAATAATGGGAAGGCCGGAATCCCTGTCCAGCGAAAGTCGCGTGGCCATCCTGCTCCACGGGGGATTGCTGGGGGAGCATGGGAAAACGGGGCTGGGGCTGCTGCGCTACGGCTCCTTCCCGGTGGTGGCGGTGATCGACCGGGAGCAGGCGGGGGGATCCCTGGCCCATCTGACCGGAATTGCCAAAGACATTCCCATCGTGGCCTCGGTGGAGGAGGCGCTGGCCCACCGGCCTGAAATTCTGGTGATTGGGATCGCTCCTTCCGGCGGCCAGCTGCCCCCGGAGTGGCGGGAGGAGCTGTGCCAAGCCCTGCAAGCCGGCTTGTCTTTGGTGAACGGTCTGCACACCCCCCTAGCGGAAGATGCCCAGTTGCGGCAGTGGCTGCAGCCGGGAGCCTGGATCTGGGACATTCGCCGCGAACCCCCCAACCTGTCGGTGGGGAAAGCCCTGGCCCGCACCCTGCCCTGTAAACGGGTGTTGACGGTGGGCACCGACATGAGCGTGGGCAAAATGTCCACCAGCCTAGAGCTGCACCGGGCCAGCCTGAGGCGGGGCCTGCGCTCCCGCTTTTTGGCCACCGGACAAACCGGGATCCTCATCAGCGGCGATGGGATACCCCTGGATGCGGTGCGGGTGGACTACGCCAGCGGCGCTGTGGAGCAACTGGTGTTGCGCTATGGATTTGACCACGACATCCTGCACATCGAAGGCCAGGGATCCCTGCTCAACCCCGCCTCTACAGCAACCCTGCCCCTGTTGCGGGGATCCCAGCCCACCCACTTGATCTTGGTCCACCGAGCTGGGCAAACCCACATCAAAGGGATGGACTACGTACCCATCCCTCCCCTGCGTAAGGTCATCGAGCTGTACGAACAGGTGGCCAGAGCTGCCGGCGCCTTTGCCCCCGTGCCGGTGGTGGGGGTGGCCCTCAATACCTTCGGTTGGGAGGAGGAAGCCGCCCTGGCCCAGATCCGCCAGGTGGAAGTGGAGACCGGGCGGCCCTGTACCGACGTGGTGCGCTTTGGGGCGGATCCCCTCTTGGATGCCATTCTCTCGACAGGCTAGCCTCAGGGATCTCCCTTAGGGCGAGTTTCGCTGTCGAGCACTTCCAGGATGGCCTTGGCGGCGCGGGCCAAAACTCCCGGCTCCCCCAGCGCTGCCCGCATAGCAGCATAGTCGGCCTGCAGTTGGGTGCGGCGCTCGGGCCGAGTCAGCAGCTCCAAGGCCAGTTGGGCGACTCGCTCTGGCTGGGCCTCCTCCTGGAGGAGTTCCGGCACAATGGGGCGCATCAGCACCAAGTTGGGGGGAGACATAAAGGGCACCGACACCTTCAGCCAATGGCGGGCCAGCCAAAAGGTAATTGGGTTGAGGCGGTAGATCACCACCTGCGGGATCCCCAAAATGGCCGCCTCCAGGTTGACAGTTCCCGACTTGGCCAGCACCAGGTCGGCGGCCGCCAACAGCAGGTGATGCGCCTTCGGAGGCGAAGGGCGAGGCAAGAGAAGGGTGAGATCCTCCAGCCCATAGCGGCGGGCGGCTTGGGCAATCGGGGCGGCAAAGCGGGGCGAGGCCAGCGGCGCCCAAAACCGCACCTGGGGCAGGCGAGCCCGCAACAGCCGCGCTGCCTGGAGCAAGATGGGCAAAACCGAGCGCAGCTCCTGGCGGCGGGAGGCCGGCAGCAGCGCCACCACCATCGCTTCCTCAGGGATCCCTAACTCAGCCCTGGCCTGAGCGCGACCGGGTACACTCGCCAAAATATCCAGCAGGGGGTGGCCCACATAGCAAACCTGGGCACCTGCTGCGGCGTAGTAGCGGGCTTCTTCAGGGAAAATCGCCACCATCAGTCGCATCTGCTGGGCTAGCCGGTAAGTGAGGCGGCTGTTGGGCGACCACACCCATTCTTGGGGGGCAATGTAGTAAACGGCAGGGATGCGTCGCCGCTGCAACAGGCGGGCGATGCGGCTATTGATGCCGATGTAATCCACCAGGATGGCCAAATCAGGCGGGTCTTGCGCCAGGAAGCGGCGGATCTTCCACTCCGTCCATAGGGCAGGGCCGACGAAGGGGAGAGCCTCCAGAATGCCGATAGAGCTGATCTCCGTGGTGCGGTGCAACAGATTGGCCCCCGCAGCGGCCATCTCCTCTCCCCCAACTGCCGTGATGCGTAGGTGCGGGCGTTGGCGCAGCAACTCGCGGATGAGATGGCCGGCCTGCAGATCCCCGGAGACTTCTCCGGTGCAGATAAACAGATGGCTCACAGGTCGTCCTCTTCTCTGCTGCGGCGCAAGGCCGGCAGAGGGCCGCGCCGTTGGGGTTGGGAAAGGGAATCTTCCAAAAATTGCAGCAGATGGAGCAGGGATCCCGTCTCGTCCACCAGCTCTTTCCCCTGTAGGGAGAAGATGCTAGAGCCCCCCTCGCTTCGCAGACTCTCCCGCAGCGTTTGCAGCGCTTTTTCCAGGGGCAAACCGGAACGGTAGAGGAGCCGGTAGGCCTGCCGCAAGGCCGCCAGGGATCCCTCCATCCCCTTGGCTCGCCGCAACCCCACCAAGTTAAGGCCCCGGATGCGGGCCGGGTGCCCCTCCACCAACATGTAAGGCGGCACGTCGCGATCCACCCGGCTCATGGCCCCCACCATAGCCAGGCGCCCCACACGGGTAAACTGGTGGATCCCGACCATGCCGCCGATGCGCGCCTGCGACTCAATGTGAATGTGGCCAGCCAGGGAGACAGCGTTGGTGATCACCACCTGATTTTCGATGACGCAGTTGTGGGCGACGTGGACGTAGGCCATCAGCAGGTTGTGATCGCCGACCACCGTCGCTTCCCCTTCATTGGTGGCTCGGTTGATGGTGACGAACTCGCGGATGCGGTTGCCCTTGCCGATCACCACCTGAGAGGGCGCGCCGCTGTACTTCAGATCCTGAGGCTCCGTGCCCAGCACCGCCCCCGGAAAAATCTGGTTGTCCTCGCCAATATCTGTCCAACCATCGATCACCACGTGGGCCCCCACCACCGTACGGGCGCCAATGCGCACATGCTCGCCGATAACCGCATAGGGGCCAACTTGTACCGTCTCGTGCAACTCAGCCTTCGGATGGATCACCGCTGTGGGATGAATCCGAACAGAGGAGTTGGGAGTGGATCCCGCTGAAGCCAACGAACTCATTTCTAACCTAGCCAGCAAATGTAGCTACGCTCCCAACCCTGCGATTAGGGCTTGCTTGGGGAGGGCACAATCCTCCACCGCTCTGCTGTGAAACTCCGACCGGGAGGTGAAAGCAGCACTTGACATGCCCCTATCCCAACACTTTAGCAGGGTCTTTCCACGCCAAGTTGCCTCCGCTGGGCTCCTCCTCGATGGGGAAAACAGATGGCCACCCCCCACTTGCCCCGCGGTTGCGGAGCGCCAAAGGCCCCGCTGCTGGCCGCTGTTGGCCCATCAATCCACCAGGGAGAACATCAGCTCCCCTTCGGTCACCAACTGTCCCCCCACCTGGGCCCGACAAAACATCTTGCCGATGCGTTTTTGCCGGATGGTGAGCAAATTGGCTGACAGCAGCAACTGATCCCCCGGCAGCACGGGGCGGCGGAAGCGAACGCCATCGATGCCGGCAAAGAGAGCCAACCGCCCAGCCACATCCGGCAACTTGGTCAACACGATCCCCCCCAACTGCGCCATGGCCTCGACGATCAGAACGCCGGGCATGATCGGTCGGTTGGGGAAGTGCCCCTGGAAAAAGGGCTCGTTGAAGGTGACGTTTTTCAGGCCCACCGCCCGTTGCCCTGGTTGATACTCCACCACGCGATCCACCAGCAAAAAAGGGTAGCGATGGGGCAGGATCTCCAGGATTTGATCCGTGGTGAAGACGGGGGGAGCGGTTGCCAACTGGGCAGCTGCTTCAGCCGAGAGAAGAGGTGGAGGAGAGACATCAGAGGACATAGTAACCCACAGAGCCAGAAGACAAACCGTGAAACCGTGACGTACTCCCGCACTCATGCTGACGCATAGAGTGCAGGCTTCATGGCTTACGCCACGCTTCGCCAACAGTGACTCCTGCCCAATGGCAGGACATTTCCTGAGCTTGAAGAACGGGACGCCC